>JBATDH010000155.1:0-7263 GCA_049663365.1 Albidovulum sp.
GAGTTAGAATGTCAAGCTGTCCAACGCTGGCCTCAAGAAGAAACCTGTGCTTGTGTGCGACTGTGTTTCTTCTTTCTCACGTTGCCCAAGTCGGTCACGCAGAAAGTGGGCTGAAGCAGATTTGTGAAGATACGATCACACAAGGGATCGTATGGGAGGGCAACAAATGGTCGCCCGCAGGTTTCGCTAAGACAACTTTTGTTTTGGAGAGTCGGCAATTAGAAGAGTGTTTCCGGTTCAGCTCCCCATCCCGCCTACAAGGGTTGGCGGACGAAGCGCAGTTTATGAACTCAGATTCGATTTTCGGTCTATTCGTCAATCATACGGTAGAATGTATTGGTATGACGGAACTGGGCTCAAGCCAGGTGGACACATTCGCATGCATTCGCAATGAGCGAGCTTCCGATGGCAGAGTAGCATTTGACTGCAAAGGGCTTGGTTGGGAAATGCTCTTTGTTACGCCTGACGTAGGTTTCCACTTTTCTCGCATCACCGGCGCCACAGATCCAAGTCTGGACGAAAAACCACCGATGTTCGTGTCGGCTGGCGAATGTTCCTCAATTAAGTGATCAAGCCGAGTCGGTTGATTCACGTTCCGTTGTGCTACGGGACCGAAGGCCGAGGTCGAGAAGTTCGTGAATGCCAACAAGGGCCACATCGCCCATGACCACGACGGCGACATTGTCTATCTTACCCGGCTGCAATGGGATATCGACCGGATCGAACGCGACTATCCGGCGCTGAAACTCTCGGCGACGAAGGAGATGATGGTGTGACCGGCTCAGGGCATTCCAAAAGCATCTTCGGCAAAGCGCATCTCTACGCGCTCTGCCTCGCCGCGCCTTAACTCACGGGCTTCGCGCCGACGCTCGGACCAGTCCCGCATCTTGCGCCCGAGCGTTCTTGGCCCGCCAACCTGCCCCCCGGCCTCGCGCTCATCACGGATATCGGAGCCAAACCGATCGACCCCGTGCAGGACCGGTGCGGGGTTCAGAAAACCGGGGCGGATGAGATCAAACCCCATCCTGGCCGCTGCGCCGAACAGGTAGTGATCGACCGGCACCTGCATCTGGGGAAACCGCCCCAGAACGGTGCGCACCGCTTCGGCTGAAATCACATAGCCGCAGGTTCCCAGGAATGACGACCGCATCTGATAAACATTGATGTCGGCATGTCCCAGGACCGGGCCGAACGGTTCGCCCAAGGGAATTCGCCGACTTTGCTGTGGCCCCGGCCAATGCTCCAACTTGAGCACACCCAGTTGATGGCGCATCAAGAGCCCGTGCAGGTCAGAGCACACAAGTTTGCCGAAACTAGCCGACAACAGGGCGTCGTCTTCCAATACGACGGCGGATTCCGCACCGCTGGCCAACAGCATTTCCCAGACCCGCCGGTGCGACAGCGAACAGCAAATGTCGCCCAATGTGGCCGGAAAGCTGCGTGAAAGCCGCGACGCACCGAATTCACCGCGCACCGCATCCGCATCAACGGTTTTCCGGTCGATCGCGTCAACGCGCTGCCATGCCACTTCCAGCCTCTTCAGTTGACCCTCAATGCCGGCCAGCCTTTCCGGCGCACGGGCAAGGTTGATGACATAGACCGGCAGAGCCACGCGGTTCTCACTTATGGATATTCCGCTTCTTTGCTAACCCGGCTCTGCGCGCCTTTCAACGCCAGTTCGGCGGGCCGTCACCTGCCGGTCAGAAATCTGCTGCCAATCCCGCAATTCAAAGTTGCGTACAGGTCGGTATCCTACCGATTCGTCGGCCCATGCCCCGCGCCACGCACAACCCGCGCGTTAATCGCCGAATTTTGCAGCTATCTGCGGGCGAAACGGGCGCGCCGTGGCAAAAGGCAGCGTCAATTGTCGTACAACTGGAAATAGTGCCTTAAAAATCGGCGCTCTGTATGCGGGTTCGAAATAGTCGGCGCTTTGCCTCACAATTGTCTCATTTTGCCCGAGTATTAACGCAATCCGAACAACAATCACCGGAGTGCCCCGAATGACGCCCCCGACACGCGCGAATGATACTGCGCTTCGGATCCCGGCCACGGGCAGCCGAGTTGCCATACGTCACCATTCTTCGAGCAGACAACCGCTGCGACGAACCATGCATCACCGGCCAACAGGACAATCGCACCGCCCGCACCACACAAGACCACAGGCAACGTGGCAACGGGGATCGGCGGCAAAAAATGCCAGACGTTATGGGGATTATTCCCCTGCTGCTCTGGGATTTCATGCCCGGTTCCGGGCGGCGGTTATCCACTGGCCATGAACCGATTTCCTTGATGCACATTCTTCAAAGCCAACAGGAAAGGAACTGCCATAGCCCCAACCGTCATATAAAACTAACATCCAAACATACACCCAATTACCAAGGCGTTTCGGGGGAAGGTTGAATTCGTGTGTTTCAGAAGGCAAACAATTCCGGTTTGAATTCTGATTTGACCGAACCTGAAACGCTGAAGACGACAAACCCTATCAGCCACGCTGATCTCTGTGCACCGTCCGCGCCCCAACGCGGGCGGTGTATTTGCTGGATCACAGCACAAGTCCCAACCCGGTTCAGATTGACGCCGTTGCACAATTGCAGTAGGGGCATTCAGCCCATATGCGATGGGCCTTGCCGGGGCGCCCGGAATATAGCGTCCCTTTAACCTTGCGGTCCGACACCGCAACATGATGGACGTACATGACCAAATTTTCTGACTTGAAACTGGACCCCAAGGTCCTGAAAGCCATTGCCGATACCGGCTATGAAATACCAACTCCGATCCAGGCCGGTGCGATACCGCCCGCGCTGGAAGGCAAGGATGTCCTGGGCATCGCCCAGACCGGCACCGGCAAGACCGCCGGTTTCGTCCTGCCGATGATCACCCTTCTGGGGCGGGGCCGCGCCCGTGCGCGGATGCCACGCTCACTGGTGCTGGCACCGACCCGCGAACTTGCCGCCCAGGTGGCCGAGAATTTCGACAAATACGCGAAATATACCAAGCTGACCAAGGCGCTGCTGATCGGCGGTGTTTCTTTTGGCGAACAGGACAAGCTGATTGATCGTGGCGTCGACGTTCTGATCGCAACGCCAGGTCGATTGCTCGACCATTTCGAACGCGGCAAACTGCTTTTGACCGGTGTTCAGATCATGGTGGTGGACGAGGCTGACCGGATGCTCGACATGGGGTTCATCCCCGATATCGAACGCATTTTCCAACTGACCCCTTTCACCCGCCAGACGCTTTTCTTCTCGGCCACCATGGCGCCCGAGATCGAGCGGATCACCAACACTTTCCTGCATTCGCCCGCCCGCATCGAAGTGGCGCGTCAGGCGACCGCCTCGGAAACCATCGAGCAACGGCTGATCGAACTTTACCCGACCCGCCGTGATCAGGCGACCAAGCAGAAACGCGAACTGTTGCGTGCCATCATCGCCGCCGAGGGCGATGCCTGCACCAATGCCATCCTCTTTTGCAACCGCAAGACCGAGGTGGATATTCTCGCCAAATCGCTAAAGAAATACGGACTCGACGCCTCGCCTATCCACGGCGATCTGGACCAGAGCCAGCGCACCCGGACTCTGGACGGGTTTCGTGACGGCAGCTTGCGCTTTCTCGTCGCCTCCGATGTGGCCGCGCGCGGGCTCGACATCCCCGCCGTCAGCCATGTCTTCAACTTCGATGTGCCCAGCCACGCCGAAGATTATGTGCACCGCATCGGCCGTACCGGTCGCGCCGGGCGCAAGGGCTGTGCCATCACCCTGTCGACACCCGCCGACAAGAAATACCTCGATGCGATTGAATCCTTGCTGAAAACCACCCTGCCCCGCGCCAAGGCCCCCGACGGTTTTGCGGTTTCAGAAGCCGCCCAGCAACCGGCGCGCAAGACCGAAGAACGCGGCAGGAAGGGCGACCGTCCGGAGCGTGCAGGATCACGCTCTCACGGGCGCGGCGACAATCGCAAAACCGCACAAGAAACATCGGCGACCCCCATAAATACCGTGATGGAGACTGTGGTGGAAACAGCCCCGTCAGAGGGTCAACCCGCAACCGAAAACCGCCGCAGCCGTCCGGCAAAGGAAAAACCGCGCAACAACGACCGGCGCGACGAAAAAGGCGGCCCGGTTGTCGGCATGGGCGATCACGTCCCCGATTTCCTGACGCGCGGAACCTGACAGGCGGGCCGGAACGGGCGGGTCACTCCATCAGCAACCGGCTCACCACGACAGTCACTTCGGGTTTCTTACCGACCTCTTCCATCGTCACCTGCCGGACGATCTTGCGGATTGCGTCTTCAAGCTTCTTGTCGTCGCGCAGCAAACGGTCATCGGCATCGGTCAGCATTTCGCCCAATTCGGCCTCGATCCCGTCGGTCAGGGGCGTACCGTTGCGGCCCATCTCGGGCAGGCCCATCAGTTCGACCCAGGCATCGCCCAACGGTTGGTCATCTTCGTCGGTGATCACCGTGGCCAGCACATGACCGTTCAGCGCCATGCGGATACGGTCGCGTACCACCCCGTCCATCGCCCCGATCATCACCGTGCCATCCAGATATGTGCGCCCAGTATCAATGTATTCCACCACTTCGGGCTCATTGCCGGTCAGATCGACCATCATGCCATTGACCGCCAGTTCGGCCGCGATCCCCTTGGCCGTGGCAATTTTCACATGTTCGCGCAGATGGCGATGCTCGCCATGCATCGGTAGCAGGATCTTGGGGCGCAGCAGGTCATGCACGGCCTCGAGATCAGGCCGATTGGCATGGCCGGATACATGGTAAAGCCCGTCATGGTCGTCGATCACATCGACCCCCATTTCCGAATAGGCGTTCATGACACGGATCACGCCGCGTTCATTGCCCGGAATGGTCTTGGAGGAAAAAAGGAAACTATCACCCTCTTTCATCTCCAGCCCCAGATATTTTCCCCGCGACAATTGCGCCGACGCCGCCCGTCTCTCGCCCTGACTGCCGGTGACGATCAGCATCAGCTTGTGGCGCGACACTTCCACCGCCTCTTCGGGTGGGATCGTGCTGGGAAAGCCGGTCAGAACCCCGGTTTCTTCGGCAACGCTGGTCATCCGTTTCATTGCCCGGCCCAGCAGGCAGACTGTGCGCCCCGCCGCGCGCCCCGCTTCGGCCAGGGTTTTCAGCCGCGCCACATTCGACGCGAAAGTGGTGGCCACCACCATGCCTTCCTGTGCGGCAATCAGCTCTGACAGGGGCCCGGCCAGCGTCGCCTCGGACCGGCCCGGATGATCGACAAAGACATTGGTGCTATCACAAACCAGCACCTTGACTCCGTCGCCCTCGTGGGCAATGCCGTGCCATTCCTCGGGGTTGAACGGTTCGCCGACGATCGGGCTGCCGTCGAGCTTGAAGTCGCCGGTGTGAACAATCCGGCCCGCCGGTGTGTCGATGATCAGCGCCGAACTCTCCGGGATCGAATGGCTGACCGGCACGAACTGCACCTTGAACGGCCCCGCCTCGACCACCTCGGGACGCGCCCGCACAGTATGGACGGCATCCTTGGGGTTGCCCTGTTCTTCCATCTTCAACACAGCGATGGCGGCAGTGAATTTACGCGCATAGACCGGCTTTTTCAGATCGGGCCACAGATGCGCCAAAGCGCCCACATGGTCCTCATGCGCATGGGTGATGAAAATCGCCTCGATCCGGTCCGCGTTCTCGGTCAGCCAGCCTGTATCGGCCATGATCAGATCGACGCCGGGCGATGTGTCCATATCCGGGAATGTCACCCCCAGATCGACCACGATCAGCCGTTCCTTACCCGCCGGCCCGTAGCCGTAGACATAGCAGTTCATGCCAATTTCGCCGGCCCCACCCAGAGGCAGATAAATCAGTCGGTCTTTCTTGGTCATGCGTTTTCCTTGTTGAAGGCGTGGATGACCGTCAGGCCATGCATTGTCAGGTCATCTTCGATACTGTCGAAACTCACATCGCCCTGGGCGAACAAAGGCGCAAGCCCCCCGGTTCCGATAACTTTCATGTCGCGGCCATATTCGCGCTTGATCCGCGCGATGATGCCCTCGATCAACCCGGTATAGCCCCAAAAGACGCCGGACTGAATGCATCCGATCGTATCGGTGCCGATCACCTTGGCCGGTTGGGAAATATCGACATGTGGCAGAGCGGCGGCGCCCTGATGCAGTGCCTCGAGGCTGAGGTTGACCCCCGGCGAAATCACGCCGCCCACATAGGCACCATCTTCGGCGACCACGTCGAAATTGGTGGCGGTGCCGAAATCGACCACCACGACATTGCCGCCGTGACGGTCAAAGGCCCCCGCCGCATTCGCCAGGCGGTCGGGACCGGGCCGGGTGCCAGGGTCGACGCGCGGCGGCACCGGCAAAAGGCATTCGGGTTTACCCACCACCAGCGGGCGACAATTGAAATAGCGATCGCACAGAACCCGCAGGTTGAACACAACCCGCGGCACAGTGGTGGAAATCACCACCTCGTCGATGGCAACATCCAGCTTCTTCGCCTCCATCAGCGTCGACAGCCAGACGAAATACTGATCCGCCGTGCGCTGATGTTCGGTCGAGGCCCGCCATGTGCCCAGAAAACTAGTGCCATCCCAGACCGAAAACACCGTGTTGGTATTGCCGCAATCAATGCAGAGCAGCATGGCAAGGCCCCCTTTCAGAAAAACACATCTGCCGCCGGGATGCTCCGTTTTCCCTGCGGCGTCACAAGAATGAGCGATCCGTCATCGGCGATGCCGTCGAAGGTTCCGGTGGCGGTTTCCGACACCGTCCGCGCCGTGATCGGCTGGCCCAGCCGGGCGGCCCCGGCCAGCCAGGCCGTGCGGATCGGGGCGAAGCCATAAGTCACAAACTGCGCTTCCCACCGAGCGAAGACCGCTGCGAGATAGGTCAACAACTCTTCCGGCGCTATCTGAAAGCCAGTTTCCGAGAGTACCGACACTGGCACCACTGCGCCCGGTTCGACCGCTTCGGCGGGTGGTGCCGCCATCAAGTTGACGCCGATGCCGATCGCCAGATGGTTGAGTCTGCCCCCCTGCCCGATGCTTTCCAGCAGGATACCGGCGACCTTGCCGCCATTCAGCAGCACATCGTTTGGCCATTTCAGGCTCAGCCGCGCCGCAGGGCCACAGACCAATGCCAGCGCATCGCGCAGCGCCAATGCCGCGACGAAGCTGCGCAGCGCCGCCTGCCCCGGTTCGCCCGACGGACGCATGATCAGGGTCGCAGCGAAATTCCCTTCGGGCGATAGCCACACCC
>JBATDH010000156.1:0-5547 GCA_049663365.1 Albidovulum sp.
ACCTTGGACGCCGTGGGCCGGGCTTCAGCCCGACGCAACGGATCGTTGGTCCTCGACGCCGACGCCCTCACCATCCTTGCCCGCGATCCGGGACTGTTCGCCGCGCTCCATGAAAACTGCGTTCTGACCCCCCACGCTGGGGAATTCGCCCGGCTGTTTCCCGACATCGCTGAAAAGCTGGCAGCCCCGGCGACCAAAGGCCCGGCCTATTCCAAGGACGATGCCACCCGCGAGGCTGCAAAGCGGGCGGGATGTGTGGTTTTGTACAAAGGGCCGGACACGGTGATCGCCGATCCGCAGGGGCGCTGTTCGATCAATTCGGCGCAGTATGAGCGCGCCGCACCCTGGCTGGCCACCGCCGGGTCGGGGGATGTTTTGGCGGGATTTATCACCGGGTTGCTGGCGCGCGGATTTTCGCCGATGGCGGCCGCCGAGACCGGGGCCTGGCTGCATGTGGAATGCGCGCGCAAGTTTGGGCCGGGATTGATTGCCGAGGATTTGCCCGAGCAGCTACCGGCGGTGTTCCGCGATCTGGGGCTGTGAGGCCCGGAAGTTATACGGAAGATTATTCGGTGGTGGCCGGGTTTTCGGCAGGCATGTCTACGCCATCACAGGCCAGTTCCAGACCTTCGGCATAGACGATCTGCGGGCTGTCGAATTGCAACTCGTAAAGTCGCATCGACAACACGCTGGTGGGGGCAATGAATTCGCCGTCGGCAAGGCGCGACATCGGCACCAGCGCCTGGGATTTGCCAAACAGCGCCTGGGCCCGCCAGTCACGCACCAGAACCACGGTATCTATTGGCAAAACAAGGGCTTGTTCGGGGCGGTCATGGCCCAGAGCCCCTTCGGCCACCCGGATCGCGGGGCCGGAATAGCGATGTGTCGTGACCTTGCGCAGAACCCGCATGCCTTCACGGGTGATGATCCGGTCGCCGGGGGAAAGGAAATCAACCGGCAGCGCCCCGTCGAGAGTGAGAACAACTGTGCCCGCGGCAATGCCCTTGGTCGTAACCTGATGGCGCGCGTCGATTTTTTGGTCGATCACGTGCCCCGTCGTCATTTTTGACATGGGGTTTCTCATTTCTGTTTCTGCCTCAACTTTTTTAACTCACATTATGTCAATAATAGGTTTTCAGCGAGTGTTTTCTGCGACATCCCTTTTTACCCTCGCATCGCGCCAAGAGACTTGCTAGAAGGGCGCGGATTTCGGGGGCGGCTCCTCTAGGGCCGCTCTCAGGCATTGCGGGTGTGGCGAAATTGGCAGACGCACCAGATTTAGGTTCTGGCGCCGCGAGGCGTGGGGGTTCAAGTCCCTCCACCCGCACCAAAAGGATAAAGGACGAAGGAATGCAGGTCACCGAGACCCAGAACGAAGGTCTGAAGCGCGGTTATACCATCACTTTGGCGGCAGCCGAGCTGGAAGCCAAAGTCACCGAAAAGCTTGTCGAGGCGCAGCCCGATGTTGAGATGAAGGGCTTTCGCAAGGGCAAGGTGCCACTGCCGCTGTTGCGCAAGCAATTCGGCCAGCGGATCATGGGCGATGCCATGCAAGAAGCCATCGATGCTGCGATGAAGTCGCATTTTGACGCGTCAGGTGATCGCCCTGCCTTGCAGCCCAAGGTCGAGATGAAAGGTGGCGAGACCTGGAAAGAGGGCGACGATGTTGTCGTCGACATGACCTATGAAGCACTGCCGGAAATTCCGGAAGTTGATTTCGCCAAGCTGAAGCTGGAAAAGCTGGTGGTCAAGGCCGACGATAAATCGGTCAAGGAAGCGTTGGATAATCTGGCCTCTTCTGCCCAGAGCTTTGACGATCGCAAGAAAGGATCGAAGGCCAAGGATGGCGATCAGGTCGTGATTGATTTTCTCGGCAAGATCGACGGCGAGGCCTTTGAAGGCGGTGCTGGCGAAGACTATCCGCTGGTTTTGGGGTCGGGGTCGTTCATTCCGGGTTTTGAAGAACAGCTTGTCGGCGCCAAGGTGGGTGATGAAACCGCCGTCAAGGTGTCGTTCCCGGCGGAATACGGTGCCAAGCATCTGGCCGGAAAAGAGGCCGTGTTCGATTGTACCGTGAAGGCGGTCAAAGCGCCCAAGGCGGCCGAGGTTGACGACGACTTGGCCAAGCAGTTCGGCGCGGAAAGTCTTGATGCGCTTAAGGCGCAGGTTTCCGAACGGCTGGAAGCGGAATATGTCGGCGCGTCGCGTCAGGTGATGAAGCGCGCGCTGCTGGATCAGTTGGACAAGCTGGTGAAGTTCGATCTGCCGCCAAGCCTGGTCGAGGCCGAGGCCGGTCAGATCGCCCATCAGCTTTGGCATGATGACAACCCGGACCACCACGGGCATGACCATCCGGAAATCGAGACCACCGACGAGCACAAGTCCCTGGCCGAGCGGCGGGTGCGTCTGGGTCTGCTTTTGGCCGAAGTCGGCCGCCAGCAGAAGGTTGATGTGACCGATGCCGAGATGACCCAGGCCGTCATGGCCCAGGCGCGGCAATATCCGGGGCAGGAGCGGGCGTTCTTTGACTTCGTTCAGAAGAACCCGCAGATGCAGCAGCAGTTGCGCGCGCCGATCTTTGAGGACAAGGTTGTTGATCTAGTCTTTGCCGGTGCCAAGGTGACCGAAAAAGAGGTGACCAAGGACAAGCTGCAAAAGGCCGTCGAGGCCCTGGACGAAATGTAATTCGCGGCTGTTGGTCGGCGTATTATCCGGGCTGCGCAGCAATGCGCGGCCCTATTTTTTGATCTGCTGGGCAAGTCCGCTAAAGCTGTTTTGCAGACAAGACCTACATTTTCCGCCTGGACCGGCGTTGGCGCAACCAGGAAACCAGAGAAAAAACCAGAGAAATGTCGTAGATGACCGCGATCAGGATCATCGACAGCCAAAAGCGCGTCAGCAAAGCGCCGACGATCAGGGCGCTGGCGATCAATACCCAGACCAGACCACTTTTGGGAACGCGGATTGATTTGGGTGAAAAAGTGGGCAGGCGGCTGGCCATCAACAACCCGACGAAAGCCAGATAGGGCCCCACGAGAAAGGGCAGCGACGTGGCGTCGAGGCCATGTTCGAATGACAAAAACATCGGTAGCAGCGCCAGCATGGCCCCCGCAGGCGCGGGGACGCCGACAAAATGCCTGGGGTTTTTTGCGGTTTCAGCGGCGGTCGGGCTGTTGCCGACATTGAACCGCGCCAGGCGCAGACAGCAACAGCTCACATAGACCAGAACGAAAATCCAGCCGCCGGTATCTTCGGCATCGGTCAGCGAGAATTGATAGACGATCAGCCCTGGTGCTACGCCGAAATTCAGGAAATCCGACAGCGAATCTAGTTGCGCACCTATTTCGCTAGTCGCATTCAGCCGCCGTGCCAACAGCCCGTCCAGCCCGTCGATCAGGGTTGAGAATATAATGAGTGCAACTGCGAACTGATATTGTTCAGACATCGCGAAACGAATGGCCGTCAGTCCCGTGCAAAGGCCGATCATCGTGACCAGATTGGGCAGGATTGTCAGAAACGGCAGGGTATCGGTATCGTTCTCGCTTGGTTTGGTCATCGTGCTATCGGCCTGCGCCCATGCGTGCGGCTTCATCTGATGCCAGATCGGCCAATACGGTTTCGCCTGCAATCATGGACTGGCCGACGGCCACAAGCGGGGCAACGCCTTCGGGCAGGTAGATATCGAGGCGGGAGCCAAAGCGGATCATGCCAAACCGCTGCCCTGTCTGAAGCTGCACGCCTTCGGCGACGTCGCAGACGATACGGCGGGCGACGAGGCCGGCGATCTGCACGACGGCAATCGCGCGCCCGTCATCAAGACGGATGGCAAGGCCGTTTCTTTCGTTGTCGGTGCTGGCCTTGTCGAGCGAGGCGTTGAAGAATTTCCCCGGCCGGTAGGATATCTTTTCAACACGGCCACCGATCGGCGTGCGGTTCACATGGCAGTTGAACACGTTCATGAAGACGGCGACGCGGGTCATGGTGCTCGAGCCGAGCCCGAGTTCTTCGGGCGGTGCGGCCGGGCCGATCATCGAGACGATACCGTCGGCGGGGCTGACCACCAGCCCCTCGCGCACCGGTGTCACGCGGTTCGGGTCACGAAAGAAGTAATAACACCAAACGGTCAGGCAGACGCCGATCCAGCCAAGCGGCTGGCAGATGAGAAACAGAACCACCGTTATCGCTGCGAAAATGCCGATGAAGCGGTAGCCTTCGCGGTGCACCGGCTTGATGAAGGTGGAGAGCATGGTCATTCGGTATGTCCTGGATCAACGGCAAAGATGTCGCCCTCCTTTTGACGTTGCATGAAGGTTCATGCAACCGTCACGCGACGTTGCGGTTTCGATAGCGTTTCGGACAACGTATCCAAAGGTCTGCTACGGTGCAATGTCGGTGCCGGGACGCGCCAGTCCGGGTGGTTGGCCGCGGATGCCTTCGCGGTAAAGCACATATATCCCCGCCCCGATGATTACCGATATTCCGAGCCAGCCAAGAGCGTCTGGCCAGTCTTTCCAGAATATCCAGTCAATGAGCACACCCCAGATGATGGCGCTGTATTCAAAGGGCGCGACAATGTTGGATTCGGCAATCCGATAGGCCTGGGTCAAGAGCGTCAGCCCGAAAGCGGCGACAACCCCGCAGCCCATCATCGCCATCAGGTCGCGCGGGGTAGGTGAAACCCAGCCCCGCATCAAGAACCCGAGCGAGGCATGGCCTTCATTGGCAAAGTCGCCCCGTCCGAAAATAACGGCGAGGGCCAGTGATATAGCGAGAAACACGAGATTGCCCCAGAAAGCCAAGGCTGCTGCGGTTTCGGTCACACCCAATTGCCGGGCGGTTATCATGGACAGGCTGTAGGCGAGGCCGGAAAAGACCGCGAGAAGGGCGGCCCATTCAAAAATATCCGAACCGGGGCGCAGCATGATGATCACCCCGGCGAAACCGGTGACGACCGCCGCCCAACGGTGCGGGCCGACCCGTTCCTTCAACATCGTCACCGACAAGAGCGTGATGAAAAGCGGTGCGGTGAAATAAAGCGCAACGGTGGTTGCGACAGGCAGCGCGGCAAGCGCCAGATAGTAGCTGAAATATGCGGTGAAAATAATGAAGGCGCGTGCGATCACGCGCGGCAGGCGCGGCGTGATCAAGGTGCGGGGGCCGCCGTTCAAGCAGACAAGCAAGAACAGAATCGGCAGCGCCGTCAGGCTGCGAAAAATCATCGCCTCGTAAAGCGGATAGCTGCCGCTGAGCAGCTTCAGAACCAGATCCTGGATCGAAAAAACGGCGATGCCGAGAACCAGATATCCGACGCCAGAAAAGGTCGAGCCGGAGCTTTGAGATGGCTGGGCGACTTGCACCGGGTGGATTTTCCCAAAATAACTTTGGCTGAGACGCTAGGGTAGATACCGCTCTCTGGCTGTGACGATCGCGACACCGGAACGGCGCAAAACCGAACTTTGGGTTGGTGGAAAAAACCTATGATGCGCAGCCGTCTTGGTCCGGTTTGCGGGGCGGAGCGGACGCTCGCGCAGAATGCAACAGAGGGCA
>JBATDH010000157.1:0-2211 GCA_049663365.1 Albidovulum sp.
GCCTTGAACGCGCCGGGGCCACCGTCACCCGCACCAAATTCCCCGACATAACCGAAGCCCTCGCCCTGTCCGGCGTCCTTTTCACCACCGAAGCCTACGCCACCTGGCGCGACCGGATCGAGGCCAACCCCGGCGCGATGTTTGCGCCCGTGCGCGACCGTTTCCGTTCGGGTGCCAATATCACTGGCCCCGATTATATCGCCGCCTGGGACCGGCTCGCCCAGATCCGCGCCCTCTGGACCGATCACACCGCAGGATATGATGCCGTCCTTCTGCCAACCGCGCCGATCCTGCCGCCCGATGCCGCGCGCCTGCTGTCCGATCCCGACTATTTCGCCACGGAAAATCTTTTGGCGCTGCGCAATACCCGCATCGGCAACCTGCTGGGGCTTTGCGCGCTGACCCTGCCCACCGGCACCCCATCTTGTGGTCTGATGCTGATGTCTGCCCCAAATACCGAAGAACGGCTGCTGCGCCTTGGGTCTGCCGCCGAACTGGCGCTGGGATAAGGACCGAAATACAACAATCTTGCGGCGCAAACACCCGGAAAGCATCACTTTTTCTGGACCCCCCCGCTGGCTTTGGCTAATCTGCATCCAAACGGGGCGCCAACGACCCCGACGATTGAGGCAGCAATGACGTTTCCCGAGCGGTTTTCGAACCTGCCAGAATACGCGTTTCCGCGCCTGCGGAACCTTCTCGACGCCCATAAGCCGGGCGGCGACCCGATTGCCATGTCAATCGGCGAACCCCGCCACCCCCTGCCGGATTTCGTCGGCCCGACCCTGGCCGCGCATCTGGAAGATTTCGGCAAATACCCCCCCAACGAAGGCTCACCGGGCCTGCTCGCGGCCATCTCGGGCTGGCTGATGCTGCGCTATGGGGTCACGGCCGGGCCGGATCGGATCATGGTGCTGAACGGCACCCGCGAAGGTCTGTTCGATGCCTGCCTCGCCCTCTGCCCCGAAATCAAGAACGGCCAGCAGCCCGTCGTGGCCATGCCCAACCCGTTCTATCAGGTCTATTCCGCCGCCGCCCTCAGCGTCGGGGCCGAACCCGTTTATGTGCCCGCCACCGCCGCCACCGGGTTCCTGCCCGACTACGCGTCGCTGCCGCGCGATATCCTCGACCGCACCGCCCTCGTCTACCTTTGTTCACCGGCCAACCCGCAAGGTGCCGTGGCATCCTACGATTATCTGGCCGACCTGCTGCATCTGGCCGAAAAGCACGATTTCACCCTGCTGGCGGATGAATGCTATTCCGAAATCTGGCGCAGCACCCCGCCCACCGGAGCCTTGCAGGTGGCCGAAGACATCGGCACCGATCCCGAACGGGTGGCGGTCTTTCATTCGCTGTCCAAACGCTCCAGCCTGCCCGGCCTGCGGTCCGGCTTTGTCGCCGGTGGCCCGCAATCCATCGCCCGTTTCCGCCAGTTGCGCAACTATGGCGGCGCGCCGGTGCCGCTGCCGATCCAGCATGTCTCGCAAAAGGCTTGGTCGGACGAAACCCATGTCGACGCCAACCGCGCGCTTTATGTGGAAAAATTCAAGGCCGCCGACCGGATTTTCAAGGGCGTGCAAGGCTATCAGCCGCCCGAAGCCGGGTTTTTCCTCTGGCTGCCGGTCGATGACGGCGAAGCGGCCACGCTGAAGCTCTGGCGCGAAACCGGCGTGCGGGTTCTGCCCGGTGCCTATCTTGGCCGTGACGTGGGCGGCAACAATCCGGGCCAGGGCTACATCCGGGTGGCGCTGGTGGCCCCAAAAGAAGAAATGCAGCGCGGGCTGACCCTGCTCCGCGACTGCCTGTACGTTTGAGGACAAAAGTAAATATGGCTTCCTATCAGGCAAGACAGCGCGATCCCCTGCTGGATCAAAACACCCAGGCCGCCATTGAGCGGCGCGGCAAGGAACTGTTGGGCGCGGTGCTCTTGATGCTGGCGGCGCTGACGGCGCTGATGCTGGCCTCCTATTCGCCCGATGATCCTAGCTGGCTCGCCTCCACCGATGAACCGGCGCGCAATCTCTTGGGCCGCTACGGGGCCGCCATCGCCTCGCCGCTTTTCGTCATCGCGGGCTATGCGACCTGGGGCATCGCCCTGGTTCTGGCGGCCTGGGGGCTGCGTTTCATGTTGCACATCGCCGAAGACAGGGCGCTGGGGCGGGCGATTTTCGCCCCCATCGCCATCGCCCTTCTGGCGGTCTATGCCTCGAC
>JBATDH010000158.1:0-3565 GCA_049663365.1 Albidovulum sp.
GTGAAGAGCTGAAAGCCGTCATCTGACGGTTTCGCGCAGGGATGGCGAACGGGTTTCAGATATCCCTGCTTCTATCAGCGCCCAAAGATCAGCGCGTTTTCGGCTGACCAGGAGAGCGTGACCTCGGCGCCGACCTCGACCTCGGCGGCGGTGGCGGCGGGGCCGGAGCTGTAGATGACCACGGGGGCGTCAAGGCCCTGGACCGTGACCAGATAGTGGCTGCGGTCGCCGAGATAGGAGACGGAAGCGATGCGCCCGGCGATCCGGTTTGGCCCGGCACCGGCGGCGAGGGCGATCTTTTCGGGGCGCACGGCGACATGGACCGGTTTGCCCGCCGGTATATCGCCATTGGCGGCACGGCCGGTAAAGCGGCCAAGGGCCATGCCGTCGGCATCGATGCTGTCGCCGCGTTGGCCGGTGACATGGGCCGGAAAGAGGTTCATGGTGCCGACGAAACCGGCAACCTCAAGGCAGTTGGGGCGTTCGTAGAGGCGTTTCGGGGTGTCGATCTGCAGCACCGAACCGCCCGACATGACGGCAATTCTGTCCGAAAGGGTCAGCGCCTCTTCCTGATCATGGGTGACAAAGACGAAGGTGATGCCGACCTTGCGCTGCAAGTCGCGCAATTCCTGCTGCATTTCTTCGCGCAGTTTCTTGTCAAGCGCCGATAGCGGTTCATCGAGCAAGAGCACCTTGGGCCGACAGACAAGGGCGCGGGCCAGCGCCACCCGCTGGCGCTGACCGCCCGAGAGCTGATCGGCACCGCGGTCGCCGAGGCCGGTCAGCTTGACCATTTCAATCGCGGCATCGGTGCGGCTTTGCGCCTCCGCCTTGGAGAGTTTCTGGTAGACGAGGCCGTAGGAGATGTTTTCGCGCACGGTCAGATGCGGAAAGATCGCGTAGCTTTGAAAGACCATGTTGGTGGGTCGGCGGTTGGCGGCAATGCCGGCCATGGATTTGCCGTCGATCAGAAGCTGGCCGCGGGTCGGCTGTTCGATCCCTGCCAGAATCCGCAAAAGCGTGGTCTTGCCGCAGCCTGAGGCGCCCAGAAGTGAAAAGAACTCGCCCCGCGCGATGTCAAAGGTGATTTCCCTGAGCGCGGTGAAATGGCCGAAGGATTTGCTGACCCCCGACAGGGAAATGATCGGATCGTCCATCAGAAATCTCCGGGATTGTCAGAGGCGACGCCGCGCCGCCGCAGCACTTCGGCCAGGATGACCAGCACTGCCGATCCGACAAGGATCAGCGAGCCGAGCGCCAGCGTGCCGGGCAGGCGGTTGGGAAAACGCAGTTGTGAAAAGAGGAATACCGGCAGGGTGTTGTCGGTGCCGGTCAGAAAGAACGAGATGACGAATTCATCGAAGGAGATGATGAAACAGAGGAGCAGGCTGGAAATCACGCCGGGCGCGGCCAGCGGCAGGGTGACGCGCCGGAACGTGTCCCAGCCGCTGGCACCAAGATCGCCGGAGGCCTCTTCGAGGCTTTTGTCAAAGCCCTCGAGCCGCGACATCAGCACGGTCATGGCAAAGGGGATGCACAGCATCAGATGCCCCGCCGCCACCGTCCATAACGATAACGGCAACCCAACGATGCGCAGGATCACCACCAGCAGCCCGACGGCCAGAACGATGGAGGGCACGACGAGCGGCAGCATCATGAACGACAATATCGCCCCGCCGCCGGGCACCCGGTAGCGGGTCAGGGCAAGGGCCGCCGGGATGGCGAGGGCGGTGGCCACGACCGACACGCCGATGCCGACCATCAGCGAGTTTTTCAGCGATGTGATCATCGAGGTGTTCGACCACATTTCGGAATAGTGGCGCAGGGTGAAGCCCTTGAGCGGAAAGGTCGCTAAGTTGCTGTCATTGAACGAAAAGAGCGGCATCAACAGGACCGGGCCGTAAAGGAACACCACAAAGAAGATGGCGTAGACGAACAGCAGGTCAAAGCGGCGGGGTGTCATCCGATCCTCTTGCGCATGCGGCCATATCCGACCGCCCAGAGGAACAGGCCGACAAGGGCGGCGATGATCAGCATCATCACGATCGAGATGGCCGCCCCCATCGGCGCGTTGTCCTGTTTGAGGAAGAGCTGCTGGACCAGGCTGCCGATCATGGTACCGCCCGGCCCGCCGACCAGTGTCGGCGTCACATAATCGCCGACGGTGGGAATGAAGACCAGCAATGTGGCGACGATGGTGCCGGGCATGGACAGCGGCAGGGTGATCCGGCGCAGCCGTTGCCAGCGCCCGTCGCCAAGGTCCGAGGCTGCCTCCAGAAGGGTGCGGTCGATTTTTTCCATGCTCACATAGATTGGCAGCACGGAAAAGGCGATCCAGCTATGGGCCAGCGTCAGCATCACGGCGATCGGATTATAGAGCAGGAATTCCAGCGGCGCGCGGATCAGGCCCAGTGACATCAGGCCGGAATTGATCGCGCCATTGAAGCCCAGCACGATTTTCCAGGAAAACACCCGCAAAAGATAACTGGTCCAGAACGGAATGGTCAGCAGGATGATCCACATCGCCTTGTTGCGGGTGACACGGAAGGCCAGAAAATAGGCCATCGGCCAGGCAAGGCCGATGACGCAGATCGTGGCCACCAGCGACATCGCCAGCGATTTGACCATCAGCACCGCCGGCACCGGATAGGCCAGCGGAAACCGGATTCCGTACCAGACGACGCCATCACCCGGTTCGACCAGTGCGGCGTAGTTTTTAAGGGTCAGGGTGCGGTCGATGTCAAAGCCCGACTGGCTCCAGAATGACATCACAATCAGCGCCAGAAGCGGCGCAAGCAGGGTCGCTGCCATCACCAGAAAGGCGGGCGACAGCAGCGATATGCCGGTACGGGCCGACGCGGAAGGCATCGCGGGGACGCCTTACATTTTCAGCGCCTTGATGTCGCCCCAGACTTTGGTTTGTTCGACCTGCACCTCGTCGCTGGGGCTGCGGAAAAGAACCGCCCCCGCCATCATCGCATCGGGGTCGCTGATACCCATGGCCGCCACTTCGGCCGGATCGGCGATTTCAAAGCTCTTGCGGTTGGCGTGGCCATAGCCCGAGGTTTCGATCAGGTATTTGCCGGTTTCCGGGCTGAGCCAGGCGTCGATGAAGTCATAGGCCAGTTCCGGGTCGGCATTGCCGGAATTCAGCAGCGTGAGGCCGCAGAACCAGGTGAACATGCCTTCCTTGGGCGTGGCATATTCGACGGCCACGCCTTCGGCCTTCAGGTTCTTGACCAGATCGTTCCAGGCATAGGCGGCAATGATTTCGCCCGACGCCATGGCCTGCTGCACTTCCGACGGATCGGTCCACAGCAGGCGTGAGGTGTTGACGCCCTTGGTGCCCCATTCCTTGGCCGCTGCCGCCAGAGCGTCACCCGAGAGTTTGTAGGCCTCGTCATAGCTCATCCCGCCGACCATCGCGCCGATCTGGATCACCAGTTCGTTGTCGAGCATGGACACCTTGCCGGCATAGGCCTCGTCATAGAAAATCGACCAGGAGGGGTTTGCAATGAAGGCCGGGTCGATCAGATCGGACCGATAGGCGATCGAGGAATTGCCC
>JBATDH010000159.1:0-3144 GCA_049663365.1 Albidovulum sp.
GCCCCCAACAAAAGCCCGCTACCCGCGCCGCCGCCCGCGCCGCTCGCGCACCGGCCCGGCATCGTCGCCCGTGCCGTCCGAGCCGGATGAAAACGCCCCCAATGCGGCGGTGATCTGGTCCAACGTCGGGCGCGGGCCGGGGGCGCGCGTTTCCAGCGCCGCCCGCATCGCCACCAGATGCTCGGGCATGGTGCCACAGCAGCCACCGATGATCCTCGCCCCGGCGTCGCGCGCCAGCACCGCATATTCGGCCATCAGCGCCGGGGTGCCGTCATAATGGATATGGCCGTCATGGTATTTGGGAATGCCCGCATTGCCCTTGGCGATGATCGGTCGTTCCGGCCCCGCCGCGACAAAGCCCAGCACCGTGCGCATCAGATCGGACGCTCCCACCCCGCAATTTGCCCCGAAGGCCAAAGGCGGATGCGCCAGCTTGTCGACCATCGCCACCATCGCCGCCGAGGTCAGCCCCATCATGGTGCGCCCCGCCGTGTCGAAACTCATGGTGCCGCACCAGGGCATGCCCGCCAACGCACAGGCCTTGGCCGCCGCCTGAAACTCTTCGGCCGCTGAAATCGTCTCGACCCAAAGCACATCCGCACCCCCGGCCTTCAGCCCCTCGGCCTGTTCATGAAACATCTCGACCGCGCGCTCATGGGTCAGTGTTCCCATCGGGGCCATGATTTCACCCGTCGGCCCCATTGATCCGGCGACAATCACCCTGCGCGCGGCGGCGTCGGCCAGATCGCGGCCCAGGCTCGCACCCACCCGGTTCAACTCCTGCACCCGTCCTTGCGCGCTGTGCAGCTTCATGCGGCTCGCGTTGCCGCCAAAGGTATTGGTCAGGAAAATATCGCTGCCCGCGTCAATCGCCCCCTGATAAAGGGCGCGGATTTTGCCCGGCTGATCGACATTCCACAATTCCGGCGCTTCCCCGGCACTCAGCCCCATGTTGAACAGATTGGTTCCCGTCGCCCCATCGGCCAACAGCCAATCGCGCTCTGCCATCAGCTTCGATAGCTCATCCCGCATGACAATGCCTTTCCATGAACGAATTTGCGGCACCCCCCTTTGGCCGCGCCGCCGACGTGCCGGGGGTATCGGGTCCGGACACCGTCGGCCCGGACAGGCCCGGTGTCAGACTTCCTTCATGATCTGACGCTTGGCCTCGATCATCAACTCGGCCATCTTGGAGCGGATCGTGATCTCGTCGGCCCTGGCCCCCAGATCGCCCGCCACCTTGCGGTACACGTCCTCGTCGCCTGCCTCTTCGAAATCCGCCGCGACAACCTCGCCCGCATAGGCCGCCGCCGCGTCGCCCGTCTTGCCGATCAGCCCGGCCACCCAAAGCCCCAAAAGCTTGTTACGCCGTGCCTCGGCCCTGAACCGCATTTCCTCGTCATGGGCAAACTTGTTTTCGAACGCGTTTTCGCGGTCGTCGAATGTGGTCATTTTTGGCCTCCGTAGCGCTACTGGACCGAGATATGGACAATCCCGCGCCATTGCGCAACCTCGCTGACGCGGACAATGGCGCTGTCGTGCCGGATTCCCGCTGATTAACGGCGCAGCTTGCCCCATCCCCTGGCTTCCCTTATAGGACGCCTCAGAAGCGCACGAGACCTTCCCCTCGCGCCCAGAGTCCCGGAGCGTCCATGGCACGTCGCAAAAAGATCTACGAAGGCAAGGCGAAGATTCTTTACGAAGGCCCGGAACCCGGCACCTATGTCCAGTATTTCAAGGATGACGCCACCGCCTTCAACGCCCAGAAAAAAGCCACGATCGAAGGTAAGGGTGTCTTGAACAACCGCCTGTCGGAATTCTTCATGACGGGCCTGAGCAATATCGGCATCCCTAACCACTTCATCCGCCGCCTCAACATGCGCGAACAACTGATCCGCCAGGTGGAGATCATTCCCCTCGAGGTGATCGTGCGCAATTTCGCCGCCGGCACCATGGCCAAGCGTCTGGGGATGGAGGAAGGCACCCCGCTGCCGCGTCCCATCGTCGAATACAGCTACAAGAATGACGCGCTTGGCGATCCGCTGGTGCCCGAGGAATATATCCTCGCCTTCGGCTGGGCCAGCCAGCAGGACATGGATGACATCGTCTCGATCGCGCTGCGGGTGAACGATTTTCTGGCCGGGGTGATGTACGGCGTCGGCATCAAGCTGATTGATTTCAAGATCGAGATCGGCCGCATCTGGGACGGCGATTTCATGCGCTTGATCGTGGCCGATGAAATCAGCCCCGATAGTTGCCGCCTCTGGGACATCAAAACCAACCGCAAACTCGACAAGGACGTGTTTCGCCGCGATCTCGGCGATCTGGCCGAGGCCTATACCGAGGTGGCCAAGCGCCTCGGCGTCCTGCAAAGCCCGCCGGTTTCCGTCGGCAAACCGACGCTCATCAACTGAAAGGCCGCCCCGCGATGAAAGCCCGTGTCCACGTCATGCTCAAGGACGGCGTTCTCGACCCGCAGGGCGAGGCGGTACGCCACGCCTTGGGAACCCTCGGCTTTTCCGGCGTCAGTGCCGTGCGCCAGGGCAAGGTGATCGAACTTGATCTCGCCGCCTCCGACCGCGCCGCCGCCGAGGCCGAGGTCAGAGTGATGTGCGAAAAGCTTCTCGCCAATACCGTGATCGAAAAATACGACATCGAGATCGGCTGATGCGGGCGGCGCTTCTGACCGGCTACAGGGCACCGCTGGAACTTACCGACATTGACGAACCCGACTGCCCCGAAGACGGGGTGGTGCTGGGCGTTCTGGCCTGCGGCATCTGCCGGTCGGACTGGCACAGCTGGACCGGAGCCGACCCCGATGTCCGCCTGCCGCATGTCCCCGGCCATGAATATTGCGGCGTGGTCGAGGCGGTGGGGCCGCGCGTGACCCGCTGGCGGATCGGCGACCGGGTCATCGCGCCCTTCATCCTCGCCTGCGGCCAATGCCCCGACTGTGCCGCCGGGCATCAGACCACCTGTGCCACCCAGATCATCCCCGGCTTCACCCATCCCGGTGCCTTTGCCGAACGCATCGCGGTCGCGCGGGCCGATACCAATCTGACGGCCCTGCCGGCCACGATGGACCCGGCGCTCGCCGCCGCCCTGGGTTGCCGCGTCACCACGGCCTGGCACGCGCTCACCGAC
>JBATDH010000160.1:0-6231 GCA_049663365.1 Albidovulum sp.
GTGTGGTGGTCTTCAACAATAACGGCATCTACCGCGGCACCGATGTGAACCCCTCGGGCAGCGCAGATGTGGCGACAACCGTGTTCGTGCAGGATGCGCGCTATGACAAGATGATGCAGGCTTTCGGCGGGGTAGGGGTGAATGCCACCACGCCCGACGAATTGTTCCGTGCTGTCAATGAGGCGATGGAATCCGGCAAGCCGACGCTGATCAACGCCGTGATCGACCCGCAGGCCGGCACGGAAAGTGGTCGTATCGGCAACCTTAACCCACAAAGCGTTGTTTCCAAAAAGTAACCTGGGTCAACTGACATAGATTTTCGACAACGGGATAGACGAATGAAAGCTCTGGACGGCATCAAAGTACTCGATTTCACCCATGTTCAGTCGGGTCCGACCTGCACGCAGTTGCTGGCCTGGTTCGGCGCGGATGTGATCAAGGTGGAACGGCCCGGCGTCGGCGATGCGACGCGCAAGCAACTGGTCGATGTGCCGGGGGCTGACAGCCTTTATTTCACCATGCTCAATCACAACAAGCGGTCGATTGAGTTGGATTCGAAGAACCCGGCGGGCAAAGAGGTATTGATCCGACTGATCAAGGAATGCGACGTGCTGGTGGAAAACTTTGCACCCGGCGCTCTCGACCGGATGGGGTTTTCCTGGGAGAATATTCAAAAGATCAACCCGCGAATCATTCTGGCGTCGATCAAGGGGTTCGGTCCGGGCAAGTATCAAGACTGCAAGGTCTATGAGAATGTCGCGCAATGCGCTGGCGGATCGGCCTCGACCACCGGGTTCCGCGATGGGCCGCCTTTGGTAACGGGGGCGCAGATCGGCGATTCCGGTACGGGGCTGCATTTGTGCCTTGGTATCGTGACGGCGCTTTTCCAGCGCGAAAAGACTGGCCGTGGTCAGAAAGTGTCGGCGGCGATGCAGGATTCGGTTCTGAACCTCGCCCGCGTCAAGATGCGTGATCAGCAACGTCTGGATGCCGGGCCGCTGACCGAATATTCGCAGTTCGGCGAAGGCATTCCCTTTGGCGAAGCGGTTCCGCGCGCAGGCAACGATTCCGGCGGCGGCCAGCCGGGGCGCATTCTGAAATGCAAGGGCTGGGAAACTGATCCCAACGCCTACACCTATTTCATCACCCAGGCCGCCGTTTGGGAAAAGGTCTGCGATGTCATTGGCGAACCCGACTGGAAAACCAAACCGGGCTACACCACTCCCAAAGAACGGCTGGACAAGCTCAACGAGATTTTCGCCCGGATCGAACAGTGGACCATGACCAAGACCAAGTTTGAAATCATGGACATCTGCAACCCGCATGACATTCCGGTCGGCCCGATCCTGTCGATGAAGGAAATTGCCGAGGATGAAGGGCTTTACGCCACGGGTACCTTGGTGCGTGTGCCGCACCCCAAGCGCGGCGAATATGTTTCGGTCGGTTGCCCGATCAAACTGTCGGATTGCGAAGTCGAGGTAACCCGCTCGCCGCTGCTGGGCGAACATACCCGCGAAATCCTGTCGAGTGTTCTGGGCTATTCCGGCAAAGAGCTTGACGATGTCGTCGCCTCGGGCGCCGTCGGGGAGGCCCGCTGATGCGTCTGATCGTCATGGGGCAACAGGCGTTCGGCAAGGATGTGCTTGCCAAACTGCTGGAGGCAGGCACCGATGAGGTTGTCGCGGTCTATTGCGAACCTGACCGTGACGGCAAGCCTGCCGACCCGATCAAGGATTTTGCGCTGGAAAAGGGGCTGCCGGTCTTGCAGCCCGCGCATTTCAAGGATCAGTCAACCCTCGACGAATTGGCCGCTTTTGACGCCGACCTGATGGTCATGGCCTTCGTCAATGTCTTTGTCCCCGAAGCCGCGCGCGATACGCCAAAACAGGGGTCGATCTGTTTTCACCCCTCGCTTTTGCCACTGCATCGGGGGCCATCTGCGGTCAATTGGCCGATCATCATGGGCAGCACGAAATCCGGCTATTCATGGTTTTATCCGACTGATGGTCTGGACGAAGGCGACGTTCTCTTGCAATGGGAATGCGAGATCGGGCCGGACGACACGGTGATCGACCTCTATTTCAAGAAAATCTACCCGTCGGCGGTCGCGTCGGTCCTGAAGGTCGTTGATCTTTACCGCGCGGGCAACCCACCGCATATTCTTCAGGACGAAGATATTGCGACCTATGAACGGCGCTGCACCAGAAAGCACACCCAAGTCGATTGGAACAAACCGGTTGGCCAGGTCTATGACCTTATCCGCGGGGCCAACCCTGCGCCGGGGGCATGGACAACTTTTGGCGGTGTCGAGGTCAGCATTTTCGATGCTGAACGGCAAAAGGGCGACGGTGTATCGGCGCGGGTTATTGCGCTGTCAGATGAGGGTGTTACAGTCCAGTGTGTCGGGGGCCGGATTCTCTTAAAACGTGTGAAACCGACAGGTGCCGAGAAACAGGCAGCCTCGGCTTGGGCCGCAAGTGCTGGCCTGAAGGCTGGGGACAGTTTGGGAGCGTAACAACAAAATGGCTGTAGGGTTCTACGCCGAAACAACCAATTGGCTGGCGCTTTGCCGCGAGGGAGGCATGCTTTGATCCACAAAATTCTGATACCGGTACGCGGTGACGGCAAGGGCGACAACGTGCTTGCCCATGCCGCAGCCCTTGCCCATCTCCATAACTCGCATATTGAAATCGTTCACTGCCGCGCGCGTCCCGAAGACCTGATGCCTTATGGCGTTGTCATCCCGGATTTTCTGCGCAAGCAAATCCTCAAGCAATCCTATCAGGTTGCAGATATGGAAGAAGTCGGCCTGCGCGATGAAGTGACGGTGCTGGCGGAAAAGCTGAAGCTTGATCTTTCCGGCCAGAATATCGGCAAGGTGGCCACGGCTTCCTTTGTTGAAGAGGCCGGTCGACAGGTCGACGTGATCAAGCGTCGGGGGCGGCTTTCCGATATTATCGCCGTGGCCAAGCCGGACCGTGACCGGAACCTTGGGCACAATACCTTGAAGGCGGCACTTTTCCATTCGGGTCGCCCGGTGCTCATGTGCCCGCCAACGGCAAACCCGCCGAAAGTCCTCGGCAAAAACGTCGCCCTCGCCTGGAATGGCAGTGCTGAATCCGCGCGCGCGCTGGCCCAGTGCAAGAGCGTTCTGCGCAGCGCTGACACGGTTTCCATTCTCAGCAGCGGCATGGATTCGGGTTCCGGAACGTCCGCCGAAGATCTGGTTGCCTATCTTGCGCTGCACGGCATCAGCGCAAAGATCGAAAAGATCAAGGCTGCCAAGAGTATCGGTGCCGAATTGCTGCGTGGCAGTTCTGATGTGGGTGCGGACATGCTGATCATGGGGGCTTATGGCGATAGCCATGAACGCGAAACCGTATTCGGTGGAAACACACAAACCATCGTGGACAAGGCAGAAATGCCGGTTTTATTGAACCACTGACGCGAAAGGATTACCAACCAAGTCGAGCAAAATTGACGAAAACGAAAGCCGCAGCAAGAACGGTTGAACGACCGCGAGCGACGTCTCGCTAAGACTGAATGCCAAAAGGGAGGACCAAATGGCGACTACATCAAACATCCTAACAAAGCTGGTTGGCGCGGCTGCGCTCAGCGTCATGGCCTTGACCGGTGCCGCACAGGCATGGGAACCAAACAAGCCAGTCGATTTCGTGATCATGGCGGGTGCGGGCGGTGGTGCTGACCAAATCGCCCGTTTCATCCAATCGGTGGCTGAAAAGCACGACATGACCAACCGGCCATTGGTGCCCAACAACAAGGGCGGCGGTTCAGGTGCCGAGGCACTGATCGCGCTGAACACGGCGTCAGACCCGGATCACACGATCCTTGTGACGCTGAACTCGTTCTTCACCACACCGCTGCGCCAGCCCGATCTGGGCATCGATGTGTCAACCTTTACGCCGGTTGAGATGATGGGCGTCGATCCCTTCGTTCTGTGGGTTCACAAGGATAGCGGCATCACCACATTCGAGCAGTGGCTCGATGAAGTGAAAAAGGGCGGCTACATCATGGGCGGCACCGGCAAGGGCCAGGAAGACAGCCTTGTCATCACCTACCTTGAGAAGAACTTTGATCTGTCGATCAAGTATATCCCCTACAAAGGCGGCGGCGCCGTGGCCAAGGATCTTGCCGGCAAGCAGATCATGGCAACTGTGAACAACCCGTCCGAAGCCAAGGGTTTCTATCTTTCGGGTGATGTCGTCCCGCTTCTGGCCTTCTCGGACGAGCGTCTTCCGGCATTCCCGGATGTGCCGACACTCAAGGAAAAGGGCAAGGACTTCAGCTACTACAACCAGCGTGCCGTTGTTGGCGCACCGGGAATGTCGGCTGATGCCGCGGCTTACTACCAGGACCTGTTCACCAAGATCTACAACTCCGAAGAGTGGCAGGGCTACATGGAATCCGAAAGCCTGTCGTCACTGTGGATGAGCCCGGATGAACAGAAGGCTTACTGGGCTCTTCAGATCGAGAACCACAAGCAGCTTCTGGCGGAAATGGGCGAATAACGCCCCTGACCAAAGCGTTTCGGGTTTGAACTCCTGGTTGAACCCGAAACGCACCAAGACGGGCGAGCGTTGCGATGAGTTGCGGTTTGCCAGTGATCTTGCGAACACAACCAATTGCAACCCGTTTTAGTGCAGCGACAGGCAAGGAGGCCAGAATGCGGCGCGGAGAGATTATTACGGCAGGGGTCTTGGCCGTCCTGTCCATCTACATGATGTGGAAGAGCACCGAGCTGGATATTTTCTATATCAAGGGCGAAGGCCCTGGCGGCGGTGCCTGGCCTTTCTGGCTTTCGGGTATCATCCTCATCTGCACTGTCATCATCGTCTTTAAGGCGGTAATGCGGACTTCGCCACCGTCGCAATCCGATGAACCGGTCCTCGATGCCGAAGGCAAGAAAATGATCTTGCAGGTGTTTGGCGGCATCTTCGTTTTTGTCGCCCTTGTGGGCATCATTTCGATGTATGGCGCGATGCTGGTTTTCCTGTTTTACTATTTGTGGTTTCTCGGGAGGCACAGCCTCAAGTTGTCGCTGACAATCTCCATAATGACGCCTGTCGTGTTCTTTTTCTTCTTTGAGGCGCTCATGCGCGTCACCTTGCCCAAGGGCATGAGATTCACTGAGCCGTTTTTCAATTGGCTGAATACGATCATCTACTGATACCGGCTTAATCATGCCCTTTGGGGCAGGGGAGTGAGACAAACGCTATGGAAATACTTACACTGCTTTCCGCTGGATTTTTAGAAGCGCTTTGGCCAATCAATCTGGCCTTGATCGCGCTCGGTGTAACCTTGGGGCTTTTCATCGGCATGATGCCGGGCCTCGGATCAGTGAATGGCGTGGCCATTCTTCTGCCGATCACCTTTCTTGTGCCTCCGACTTCGGCAATCATCTTTCTGGCGGCAATCTATTATGGTGCCATGTATGGCGGGGCGATCAGTTCGATCACGCTCGGCATACCAGGTGCCTCTACGGCGGTGGCCACCACATTTGACGGACGGCCCATGGCCCTGCAAGGGCGGGCTAGTCTGGCGCTTGTCACAGCCGCAATCGCCTCTTTCGTCGGCGGAACGGTTTCCATTGTTTTGTTCACGATGTTCGCCCCGCCACTTGCATCGGTGGCACTCAGCTTCGGTTCGCCCGAAATCTTTGCGCTGATGTTGCTGGCCTTTGCGACATTCGTCGGTCTGGGTGGTGATGACATCGCCAAAACCGTGCTGTCGATTTGCATCGGTCTGGTTTTCGCCGCCGTCGGTTTTGATGAAATATCCGGTGCCCCGCGACTGGTGTTCTTCGATATCTCCGGTTTCCTGCACGGCATCAATTTCCTGGTTCTGGCGATCGGTGTCTATGGTATCGGCGAAATGCTCTGGACCATTGACACCACCCGCGGAAAAATCACGTCTTCTGAAGCAAAGATGACCTTCAAAGGGGTCGTCGCCGATACCAAGGAATGCCTTGCCAAGGGTTGGAAAGGCATGTCGATCGGATCACTGCTTGGCTTCTTTGTGGGTATCCTGCCCGCAGCAGGTGCGACGCCCGGATCGCTTATGGCCTACGGCGTGGCGAAACTGACATCGCGCAACCCGGATTCTTACGGCAAAGGCAACCCCGACGGTGTCGCCGCCCCTGAAGCGGCAAACAACTCGGCCTCGACCGGGTCAATGCTGCCGATGTTGACGCTGGGCATTCCCGGATCACCG
>JBATDH010000161.1:0-5572 GCA_049663365.1 Albidovulum sp.
TGGGGCGCCGGTCGGGGACGGAGAACCTTGCCGGTATTGCCGGGTTCGGGGTGGCGGCGGCGGCAGCGTTGCGTGACCTTGATGCCGGTGTCTGGGATCGGGCGGCGGGGTTGCGCGACCGGCTGGAGGCGCGGTTGACAGGGGTTGAGGCGACAGTGATCGGGCAAGGCGGGGCGCGGCTGCCCAATACCACCTGTATCGTGACGCCCGGCTGGAGCGGGGCGACACAGGTGATGCAGATGGATCTGGCCGGCTATGCGATCTCGGCCGGGTCGGCCTGTTCGTCGGGCAAGGTCAGGACCAGCCGGGTGTTGCAGGCGATGGGTTATGATGAGATGGCTGCGGGTTCCGCGATCCGGGTGTCGATCGGGCCGACCACGACAGCGGAGGAAATTGACGGGTTCGCTGCTGCGTGGCTGGTCCAATATGAAAGATTTCGCGCCAGGGCCGCCTGAAGGTGGCCCGGCAAGATCAGGGTATTGAAAGAGAAAAGACGATGGCATTCGAGAGAGACAAAAAGATGGCCGAGCTGGAAGTGCGCGACGGGGTTGACCGTGAAACGGTTGCGACTGTGGCCGGGATGGGCAGCTACAAATATGGCTGGAACACCGAGATCGAGATGGACTATGCGCCCAAGGGCGTCGATGAGGATATCGTGCGGCTGATCTCGGCCAAGAATGGCGAGCCGGACTGGATGACCGAGTGGCGGCTGGCGGCGTTCCGGCGCTGGCAGGGGATGGAAGAGCCGCGCTGGGCGATGCTCAACTATCCGCACATCGACTATCAGGACCAGTATTACTATGCCCGGCCCAAGAGCATGGAAGAAAAGCCTAAATCGCTGGAGGAAGTGGACCCGAAGCTGCTGGCCACCTATGAAAAACTGGGTATCCCCTTGAAGGAGCAAATGATTCTGGCGGGTGTCGAGGGGGCCGGGGAAGCGCCTGCCGAGGGCCGCAAGGTGGCGGTGGATGCGGTGTTCGATTCGGTTTCGGTGGGCACCACCTTCAAGGCGGAACTGGCCAAGGCCGGGGTGATTTTCTGCTCCATCTCGGAAGCGATCCGCGAGCATCCGGATCTGGTGAAGAAATATCTGGGATCGGTGGTGCCGCAGTCGGACAATTACTTTGCCACGCTGAATTCGGCGGTGTTTTCGGATGGATCCTTCGTCTACATCCCGCCGGGCACCAAATGCCCGATGGAGCTGTCGACCTATTTTCGCATCAATGCCGAAAACACCGGCCAGTTCGAGCGCACCCTGATCATCGCTGACAAGGGCAGCTATGTCAGCTATCTCGAAGGCTGCACCGCGCCCAAGCGTGATGTGGCCCAGCTTCATGCGGCGGTGGTGGAGATCGTCATTCTGGAAGATGCCGAGGTGAAATATTCCACCGTGCAGAACTGGTATCCGGGCGATGAGGAAGGCAAGGGCGGCATCTACAACTTTGTCACCAAGCGCGCCGATTGCCGCGGCGACCGGGCCAAGGTGATGTGGACGCAGGTGGAGACGGGATCGGCGATCACCTGGAAATACCCGTCCTGCATCCTGCGCGGCGAGGCCAGCCAGGGCGAGTTCTATTCGATTGCCATCGCCAACAACATGCAGCAGGCCGATACCGGCACCAAGATGATCCATCTTGGCAAGAACACCCGGTCACGCATTGTTTCAAAAGGGATTTCTGCCGGGAAGGCGCAAAATACCTATCGTGGGCTGGTGTCGATGCACCCCAAGGCGACAGAGAGCCGCAACTATACCCAGTGCGATTCATTGCTGATTGGCGATACCTGCGGGGCCCATACGGTTCCCTATATCGAGGTGAAGAACAACTCGTCCCGCGTCGAGCATGAGGCGACGACATCGAAGGTCGATGATGATCAGCTGTTCTACTGCCGGTCGCGCGGGATGGATGAAGAGGAAGCCGTGGCGCTGGTCGTCAACGGGTTCTGCCGCGAGGTGTTGCAGGCGCTGCCGATGGAATTCGCCATGGAGGCGCAAAGCCTGGTGGCGATTTCGCTTGAGGGGAGCGTGGGGTGATGGCGACTTATCAGGAGATACAACATTGGGTGAAAGAAAATCACGGTTTCTCCGCCCAACCGTGTTGGATATCTGAAGTCAAAGCAGCGGCGCTGGGGTTGCCGCACCCCGAACAGAATCGAGATGGCACGCCACGTAAGAAGCAAATGAAGCAGCCTTTAACGGCGTCAAAGCGTTCTGCAATCCTTGAAGCCTTTGCAGTCTTGGGTATTCCAGATGGGCGTTCCATCGAAAAGTGATAAGGCCTAATCAATGATCATCACCACCACCCCCTCCGTCGAGGGCCAGAAGATCACCCGCTACCACGGCATTGTTACCGGCGAGGCGATCCTGGGGGCCAACATCTTCCGCGACATCTTTGCCCAGGTGCGCGACATCGTCGGGGGCCGCGCGGGGGCCTATGAGAAGGAGCTGGGCCGGGCGCGGGAGACGGCGTTGCGCGAGATGGAGGAAAGGGCCGCCGAATCTGGTGCCAATGCCATTGTCGGTGTCGATCTCGACTATGAGGTGATCAACAACATGCTGATGGTCACAGCATCCGGTACGGCGGTGACTGTTTCATGATCGGGGGTAATGAGCATACCCTTTCGGCATTGTCGCTTGTTCAGTCAAGCGCTGCCGATTTGCGGCGCTCAATTGGGCGGCAACATGGCATGGGGGTCACGAAAAACCCGCACTTGCCACCTGAATTTTGCCGCAAATCCGGGCCATTAACTTCGGTTAAGAACTCCATTCAGAGGCTTTGGCACCGAGATGATCGCAGATCAAAAGGCAGCGTTTTCCCAGCGGCTGAAACGGATCCAGTCGGGCAAGCAATTCGAACATGCCGACATCATTGGCCAGAAGACCACCATGCGCTACAAAAAGCGGTTCGGCGACAAGCCGAGAAAGAAGCGCACGTTCGGCGACAAGGTGATGGTGCTGATCGCCTTTCTGGCGGGGCTGTCATCGGTTCTGCTGGGGCGCATCGCCTATTTCCATCTGGCCCAGATCGAGGGTCTGCCCCCGGCCTTCTACGATCTGGGCGGGCGCGGCATGGCGCTTGCGGCGCTGGTGCTGGCGATGACCATGATCGTGGTCTTTCATCTGTCGACCAAATCCCGGATGCAGGCGCTGCTGTTTGGCTGTGTGGTCATGCATTACGGCGAAGCGGCGGTGGCCTCGAACGCGCCGGAGTTCTGGACACAGATGTTTTCGGCGGAATATGCGGCCGAAATGGCGGTCAAGGGCCAGGACTATCGGCTGACGCCGACCGGCTGACACCCCCAACACGTGAATCCCTGACGGTCCGGGCCTTGCGCCTGCGGGCCGTCTTTGTCATTTGAATGAGGAAAATATGTTAAATATCAATAATCTGCATGTGAAACTTGAAGAAGAGGACAAGCAAATCCTCAAAGGGGTCAATCTGACCATCGAGGCGGGATCGGTCCATGCGATCATGGGGCCGAATGGGTCGGGAAAATCGACGCTTTCCTATGTGCTGTCGGGGCGCGATGGTTATGTCGTGACCGACGGGTCCGCGACACTGGACGGTGAGGATTTGCTGGCGATGGAGCCCGAGGAACGGGCGGCGGCGGGGTTGTTTCTGGCGTTTCAATACCCGGTGGAAATTCCCGGTGTGGGCAACATGACCTTTCTGCGCACCGCGCTGAACGCCCAGCGCAAGGCGCGCGGCGAGGATGAGGTGAGCGCGGGCGAGTTTCTGAAGCTGGTGCGCGAAAAAGCCAAATCGTTGCAGATCGACGCCGACATGCTCAAGCGTCCGGTCAATGTCGGCTTTTCCGGCGGTGAGAAGAAGCGCAACGAGATTCTGCAGATGGCGGTGTTGGAGCCGCGCATGTGTGTGCTCGATGAAACCGATTCCGGGCTGGATGTGGATGCGATGCGGCTGGTGGCCGAGGGGGTCAACGCCCTGCGGGGTGCCGGGCGGTCGTTTCTGGTGATCACCCATTACCAGCGGCTATTGGATCATATCAAACCCGATGTCGTGCATATCATGGCCGATGGCCGCATCGTCAAATCCGGTGGTCCGGATCTGGCGCTGGAGGTTGAAAACAACGGCTATTCCGACATTCTGGCCGAGGTGGTGTGATGGCGGCGGCGCAGTCAAATCTAGCAGCACGGGCCGAGGCGACCCATGCCCGGCTGGCGGCAATGACCCTGCCGGAGGGCGGTTTCACAAGGGCTGCCCGCCGCAACGCGTTGGAACGGTTCACCGCAATGGGCCTGCCGGTGCGGCGCGACGAATACTGGCGCTGGGGCGATCCGGATGCCTTTGGCGCTGTCGCGCCGGGGGCGGCGGCGGCCTTCCGGGTCGACATGCCGATTTTTTCCGAACGCGAAAAGCTGCGGCTGGTTTTCACCGATGGCGTGTTTGACGCGGAAAACTCTGACGACCCGAGCCTTGCGGGCGTCGAGATTGCCCGCCTGTCCGAGGCGGACGGGGCCGATATTCATTGGGCAAAGCCCTATTACGGGGCGCTGGAGGCGGCGGCACAAACCCCGGTGGCGCGGCCGTTGGCGGCGCTGAATACGGCGGCTGCGACGGAAGGTGTCTTGATCCGGGTGACGGGCAAGGCGGCCAAACCGCTGCACATCTCGTACCGCCAAAGCTCTGAAACCTCAGACGTCATGTTGCACCATTGCATCCGGCTGGAGCCAGGGGCCGACCTGACGCTGCTGGAAACCGGCACGCCTGGGGCGCGCGCCAATGTGGTGATGGAGGTCGATCTGGCTGAAGGTGCCCGCTTTCACCATATCCGCCCGCAGGGCCGGGCGATGGACCGGGCCTTGCTGACCCATCTGTTCACCCGCGTAGCCAAAGGGGCGCTGTTCAAATCCTTCACGCTGACGGCAAACGGGCGGCTGACGCGCAACGAGGCGGTGATCGACATTGTCGGCGATGGGGCTACGGCCCACATAGCAGGGGCGGCGTTGGGCGACGGGTCGGACGGGGATTTTCACCATGACGATACGGTGTTCATCACCCATGATGCGGTGGATTGTGAAAGTCGGCAGGTCTTCAAGAAGGTGCTGAAAAACGGGGCGCAAGGCATTTTTCAGGGCAAGATTCTGGTGAAACAGGGTGCCCAGAAAACCGATGGCTATCAGATCAGCCAGGCCTTGCTTTTGGACGGCGACAGCCAGTTTCTGGCCAAGCCGGAGCTGGAAATATATGCCGATGACGTCAAATGCAGCCATGGGTCGACCACGGGTGCCATTGACGAAACCGCGCTGTTTTACCTGCGTTCGCGCGGGATCGGGCGCGAAGATGCTACCGCGTTGCTGGTGTTGTCATTCCTTGCCGACGCCATTGCCGAGATCGAGGACGATGCTTTGGCGGCGGATGTGGTGGCGCGACTGGAATCCTGGCTGGCGCGCCGGAAAAAATAATGGCCATCACCGACGATATCGTGGCGACCTATCGCGGGCCGAAGGCCGTAGCGCGGCGGCTGCTGGCGGGTGAGCGGCACGAGGCGCGGGCGCTGGCCTATCTTCTGGCGGCGCTGATCGTTGCCTACATAGCGCTTTGGCCGGCGC
>JBATDH010000162.1:0-3493 GCA_049663365.1 Albidovulum sp.
AGGGAGCGCAGCATGGATAGGCGACGCGCTCGCGGCGGGGATGCCGACCGGAAACGGAGCGACATCGTTTGGCGCAACCCGCAGCGCCGTGCTGCCTGGCCATGTGTTCGTCACGGCTCTCAGGCCATCGTTTCAAGGCAATGGCGGACCGCCTTGACCGCGCCGGGAGCATCCTCGCCGAACCCGTCGGCACCGATAGCGGTGGCGTAGGTCTGGTTGACCACTGCGCCGCCGATCACGATGCGCACGTCGTTGCGGCTGCGGAAATGATCCACCACGTTGCGCATCTCGTTCTTCGTCGTGGTCAGCAGGGCGCTAAGGCAAACGATCTTGTTGCCGCGCTCGACCGCTTGCTCGAACTTCTCGATGGGCACGTCCACGCCGAGATCCTCAACCTCGTAGCCCGCGCCCTTCAACATCATCACCACTAGGTTCTTGCCGATATCGTGCAGATCGCCCTTGACGCTGCCAATACAGACCCGTCCGGCCGATTTATGGCCGCTCTGAACCAGATAGGGCTCGATAATGTCGATGCCGCCCTGCATCGCCCGTGCGGCCACCAACATCTCGGGTACGAATATCTCCCCGGAGGAGAAAAGCTCGCCGACATGGCCCATCGCAGGGATCATCACCTTTTGCAGTAGATCGCCCAGATCGAGGCCGAGATCGGCCGCTTTTTGCACCAGAGCGACGACGGTATTCCTGTCGCCGTCGATGATGGCGTCATAAAGATTGTCCTTGTCTTCTTCGGTCAGCATCGTTTCCGCTCCATTGGTTTGGTTCAGTGCCGGTCAGCGCCGCCGTCAGCCGGCCAGAGCCTGCTCGGCGGGCTCACAAACACGGCTCGCCTTGTACATGGCGATGATGTTTTTGGGCGGCACATCGGCGCAGATATTATGTACCGGGGCCATGACATAGCCGCCGCCGGTTCCTAGGTCATTGATCCGCTTGCGGACTTCGGCCACGACATCGTCGGTGGTCCCGTTCGGCAGTACGCCATAGGTGTCGATCGCCCCCCAGAAGCTGAGGTTCTTGCCGAAACGCTGCTTGAGCATCTGCGTATCCATGTTGGCGGCGGACACCTGCACCGGGTTGAGGATCTCGACGCCGTTGTCGATCAGCTCATCGACCAGCGGGGTAATCGAGCCGCAGCTGTGGTAATAGATCTTTGCCTTGGTCAGACCCTTGACATACTGGCACAGTTCCAACTGGTAAGGCTTGACGATCTCGCGGTATGTTTTGGGCGAGATCAGCAGGTTGTCCTGACCGGCGAGATCGTCGGCCAACTGGATGACATCAATGTATTCTCCAACCTCGGCGAGATAAAGCGCGACATTGCGCTTGCGCACGTCCAGCACCTTGCGCATCAGGGCATGGGCAAAATCCTTGTCGATGACGAGATCAGTCATGTATTCCTGAAGACCGCGCAGATACCACGCCTGCTCGAAGATGTTGCCGGGCGAGCCCAGACAGCCGACCAGCGCGTATTTGCCCTCATCAAAGAGCTTTTTTGTCGGCTCGCGTAGCGCCTTGAAATCGTAGTTGTCGGCGGGGTCGGGCCAGACGAAGGTTTCCAGATCGGCCAGCGTGGCGTTGCGCAGGGGGTGTTCCAGCAGGTTCGCGTAGTCGCCGACAACGCTGCGCTTGACCCCCCATTCATCGACGAAGGTTCCGTCACTGTCAGGCGATGCCAGCTTTTCACCGATTTCGTCATTCACCTTGCTGGCCGGGCGGATGTGCCGGGTGTCGATGCCGAACGCCTCCAGCACCACCTCGTCGACATAGGTGGTCTGCCATGAGTGGGCCATGACGTTGGTCGGAAGATGGGACAGGCCGAGATGTCGCTTGAGGCTCTCGTACGCCAGGATCGACATGGTTGTCTGGCGGCCACCGAGATCGGCCGGATTGCGGTCCGGCTGCTCGTGGTTGAGCGCCATCACCACACGTTCTTTGGGGGTTGTCATGTCTGCAACTTCCTTCCGGTTTCTGGTTGCTGTCGGTGCCGAATGGTTTCGCGCCGTCCGGGCGAGACACGTAATGGGCAGGCTCCCGGCCCGTCGGCGAATCGAGTGAGTCGTTACCCGATATTTTCGATCGTGCCGCGCCGCGCGACAAACGAAAGTATTCGGATATACATTAGTGATTCTAATGCTTAATCAGTCCAGAGAGTCTGCAAACCCTCGGAAAATGACGTGGCAAAGATGCAGTTATTGCGACTGGATTGATGGGTGTGATCGCGATTGCCGCACTTTTCCCGTCGCCGGAGTGCCGCAGCAAACAGCAAATCAGTCAGATGCCGATGGTCTGTGCCTGCGCGATGACCCAGTTGCGAAAGGCTGCGGCATTACCACGTAGCTCCGCATTTTCACCCCACAGCAGATGATAGCCATAGCCCTCCAGCACAATATCGAAGGGCGCGACCAAGCGGCCACTGGCGATATCGTCGGCCGCCAGATCGTCGGCAAGAACCACGCCCTGACCATCTATCGCCGCCTGGATGCGCACAACCGGGTCGAGAATCATGCGTCCTTTGGCGGCAGCGTCGAGCGCCACCCCGGCCTGGTCAAGCCATGCCGGCCACAGATCGACGGAATCATGGTCCCTCAGCAGGGTGAGATGGCGCAGGTCCGCCGGGGAACGTAGGCCATCGGCGGCGGCGATCAACGCTGACGCGCACATCGGCATCATGCGCATCGCCAGCAACTCGCAAGAGGCTGCGCCGCGCCACGGGGCCTTGCCCCAGCGGATGGCGAAATCGTACCGGGCGATGTCGAAATCCACCTCGTTCACGGTGTGTTGCAGTTGCAGCTTCACATCGGGGTGGGTCTCGAAAAAACCGCCAAGGCGTTTGGACAGCCATTTGATCGCGACATAGGTGCTGACGGCGATCGACAGTTGCGCGGCGTCGGGTCCGGGCGCGAGGGCCGTGACTTCGGTGTCGATATCAAGCAGAGCGCGGCGCGTCACCCGGTACAGGCGTTCGCCCGCATCGGTCAGGCTGACCTTGCGGATCTCGCGGCGGAACAGCCGGATTCCGATCTGCGATTCGAGTTGGCGGATCTGTTGGCTGACCGCGCCCTGGCTCAGGCACAGTTCCTCGGCCGCATTAGTAAAGCTGGCGCGGCGGGCGGCGACCTCGAAGGTACGCAGGCTGTTGAGCGAAGATATCTTGCCAAGCATGACCCATCCTTGGCGCCGCGCCGCCAGCTTGGCAACTGCTTTGATGGGCGCCATCACGGCCAGATCGCACGCCGACAGCATTGCAACAGATCACGCATCACGATTGCCCGCCACCCCCGACAGCGGGCGCCGAAACAATATGTACGGTGTTGATTTGCACCCAGAACTGAGCCGGTAAGGCGCATTATTTTCACTGAGAACTGAGCCATGTGAACCTACTCCCAAAGCAGAAAGCAGCGGGGGCAACGGAGTGATCCACATGGGACTTTTGAATATCATCCATCGGATGCATAAGCGGCAGAAGCTGTCGATC
>JBATDH010000163.1:0-2134 GCA_049663365.1 Albidovulum sp.
CGCCGGCCTGCGCCACGCCCACGGCCGCCTCTGCACTGGCCACCGCGGCTTGGGCTTGCATCCTCTGGGCCTGCAAGGCGTCGGTGTCCATCACCGCCAGCGCGTCATCCGGCTGCACCAGATCACCCTCGCGCACAGTGATTTCCGAGACCCGCCCGGCCAGGCGCGTGGAAATGTCGACCAGATCCGCTTCAATCCTCCCATTGCCGCGGGCGAAGCCTTCGGGCGGCAGATCGCTTGGTGCCAGAAAGACTTTCCAGGCAGCATAGCCCAGAAATGCCGCCAGGACGGTCAGGACGAGAGTGATGGAAATCTTGCGTGACATTGCTCAGGCTACTCCTTTTGGATCATCTTGCAGCGCGTCCGGCGGGTGGCCATGATAAAAATCAAGGAAGGTCGCGATGGCTTGATCTGCTGTTTCAACAAAAGCGAACAGCTTGCGGTCCTGCGGAGCGATCATTCCCTCGGCGACGAGAAAATCAAAATCCACCGCGCGGCCCCAGAATGGGCAGCAGGCCGCTGTGGTCGATATGGGCATGGGTCAGCAATACGAAATCAATCTTCCGGGGGTCGAAATCGAATGGCTTGCGGTTGCGTGCCGGGGCCTCGCGCCCGCCTTGGACCATGCCGCAATCGACCAGGAAGCGGAGATCCCGCGTTTCGATCAGGTAACAGGAACCGGTGACTTCGCGGGCAGCGCCCAGAAAACGGATATGCATGAATAACGTCCTCAGATTTCTGCTTCGCCCGCTTGCGACATGACGATCCCCCGGCGGTAGATGGCAAAGACACGCGGCGCATCGGTGCGCATCTTTGCCATGTCGCCCGAGATCAGGGACTGCATGACCAGTCCCTGGATCGTGCCGATGAACAGCGTTGCGGCCGCTTCCGTATCCAGATCGGGCGTCAGGTCTCCACGCGCCTTTCCGGCCTTGATGAGCTCAGTCAAACGCTCGGTGTATTGCTTCATCATCGCTCTGGCCATTCGTTTCGCAGGTGTCGTTTTCGCCCCCTGAAGCTCGCCGAAGAGCATGCGCGGCGCGCCGGGATGCTCGGACACGAATGCGACATGAGCGAGGAACATGGCCCGCAGCGCGTCGAGCGGCAGGTCGATACCCGCCGCGGCCTGATCGATCCGCGCCATGAGATGCGTCGCCACCCATTTCATCACCGACTGCCAGATCGCCTCCTTGTTCGGGAAGTGGCGGAAGAGCGCACCCTGGGTCAGTTTCATGTGCTTCGCGATGGCCGCAGTCGTGATGTCGCCGGGATTCATCGAAGCAGCTAGGTCGATCACGGCCTCGACCGTCACCTCCCGGCGCGCCTCTGCCGGAAGGTTCTTCGTGCGAAGTGTCGTCATACGGTGGCCTCCATCCGCCAGGCTGCGAGGGCAAGCCAGCCCATTGCCAGGACCATCGAGACACCCCCGACAATGACCAAAAGCGGCGGCACCCCGAACAGCACCTCCGACACGATGCCCAGTGGCATCAGCATGCCCGCAAGCGCCAGAGCGGAAATCCAGCGACGCCCCGCCAGATGCGGCAGGCGCAACAGCACCAGACCGACCGCGACGTTGATCAGCGCGAAGAGGTTGCCATGCGCGTGGGCGATGCGCGATTCAAAGTGCTTGCCCACCGCATAATCGGCGATCCACTGTTCCTTGCCCGGCGCGAAATCGCGCAGGAAGATCAGCAGGAAACCATAAAGCATGAAGAGCGCGAGAAACAGAAACCCCGTCACCATATTGATTTTACCAGAAAACATGGCCTACCTCTTGGGATGCAGGCGAATAACCACCACCTTGTCAAACAGCATGGCTTGAAAAAAGAAAGTAATCAATTACTATCTTATGAGTCGGCAGAATATTTCTGGCCGTTCAGCCTTGGCCAGAGGCGAATATCGGGGGTGCGCAATGACCGTGAAACGCAAGCTGACAGTGGTGCCGCCGCAAGCAAGGCGCGGGGCCGTCAAAATCGAAACCTCGTCCACCGACGACCCAACCACAGGCGTGAATGCCGTGGGTGCCGCCGACACGACGGATATTCATGAAACCCTCAATCACGCGATGCAGGCCTCGTTCGCCCGCTTCACACACGGATTGTCGCCCGCCGCGCTGATGGGGGCGTGGTTCGAC
>JBATDH010000164.1:0-34880 GCA_049663365.1 Albidovulum sp.
ATAAACGCGAGCGCCCCAAGGATCACGACCACTCCGAAGACGCGGTCGGTTTTCATCACTGGATCACACCGATTTCTTTCGACAGTTCCTCGGTCTGGGCGATCACCTGATCAATCCAGCTCTGGAAATCGCCGCCCACCTTGGTGAACGGGGCCAAGCCATTGTCGGTCATCGCCTGCTTCCACTCATCGCTTTCGGCGACGGCCTTCAGACGGTCGGCCCAGGCTTGGAACTGCTCGTCCGAAATACCTTTGGGTACGTAAAGACCACGCCAGTTCACGGCGACTACGTCGTAACCCTGTTCGCGGGCGGTCGGGATATCTTCAAAGCCCGGAACGCGCTCTTCGGTCAGCACGGCCAGCACCCGAACTTCGCCGGATTTGACGAAACCGACGATTTCGGACATGTCGCCGGTCATGGCCTGGGTAAAGCCGCCCACTGTCTGGGTGATAGCATCCGCACCACCGTCGACTCCGATATACTTGACGCTGCCGATGTCGGTGAAGCCTGCGGCCTTGAGAACCTGCAAGGGCTTCATATGGTCGAACCCGCCCGCCGCCGAACCGCCGGCAAAGGCGACTGACGAAGGATCGGCCTTGATCGCTTCGACCATGTCGGTGAGAGTCTGGAACGGGCTGTCCGCCGCCACGACGATAACACCCGGATCAGCACCGATTGCGCCGACGAACCGCACCTGGTCGGCGGTGCTGTCACCATAGGCCCTTTGCGCCAGACGGGTCGTGGTGGCCGAAGATGCCGCCACGATCAGATCGGGGTCGTCATTGCGCTCGTTCACGACAGTCGCAAAGGCAAGACCGCCACCGGCACCAGCCATGTTGGTGACCTGAACGGGCGCGTCGACCTGCTTGATGTCGTAAAGGATCTTGCCGACCTGACGGCAGGTGAAATCCCAACCGCCACCGGGGTTGGCCGGGGCGATGCATTCGGTTGACCATGCAGCCGATGCGGCAGTTATGCTCAGGATGGCGCTGGTGCCCAGCGCCTTGATCAGGTTGAATTTCATGGGGCCCTCCCAGACCTTTTTATGACCGGGGGCCAACGCGTCGAAATCCTTCGGCACGTTATCCCCCTTGCAAGGACAGAAGATTCGCGGGAAAGCTGACAAGAACCTGTCATCTTCGGGAATATTTCCACAATGCGGTTTTTGTTGGTTGAGGATAATATTGATCTGGCCCGATCAGTGGTAGACCGATTGCGGCTCGATGGTCACGCTGTTGACAGTGCCGGATCGCTGGCGGATGCCCGCGATTGCCTGGCCGCCGCACCTTACGATCTGATTTTGCTGGATATATCTTTGCCAGATGGCGATGGGCGCGACTTCCTGAAGGCTGAGCGTCGTCTGGGACGCGACACGCCGATCATTGTCATGACCGCCCGAGTCGAAGTTTCCGACCGGGTGAACGTCCTTGACCTTGGGGCCGATGATTATGTGACCAAGCCCTTCGATTTTGCCGAGCTTGAGGCCCGCTGCCGTGCGGTTCTGCGTCGGCGCGGTACGGCATTGCAAACGGTTCAGCACTATGCGGGGCTGACCTTCAATCCGCTGAACGCAACACTGGGCGTCGGGGAAGAACTGCGCGAACTTCGCAACAGGGAGTTGCGCCTTCTGGAAATATTGCTGGCGGCTCCCGAACGGATTTTTTCCAAGGATCAGATTTGCGACAGGCTGTTTTCCTACGCAGAAAGCGTCACCGACAATGCAATCGAGGTCTATATCGGGCGATTGCGCAGGAAAATCGAAGGCTCTGAAGCCAGAATAGAGACTATTCGCGGTATCGGCTACCGGCTAACATCGGGATGATCCGCGTTCCGCTCTCTCTACGACTTCGGCTGGTTCTGCAATTGCTCGGGATTGCTGCGGTCTTGGCGGTTCTGCTCTATTTCACGGTAAGAACCGTTGCCGAACAGGCCGCCGAGGCGACACATGACGGCGTGCTGGGGGCTGCAACACTGGCCATCGCCGAGCGACTTCAAGGCGGGGATGAGGGTGTTGGCATTGATCTGCCCTATGAGGCGTTTTCAATTCTGGGCTCGATCAGTGCCGACAGGGTGTTTTACCGGATCGAGGCTGCGGGTGAAACCCTGACCGGATACGGCGACCTACCGCTTCCGTCCAAATCCGGCGCCACAGTCGCACCGGTTTTTTACACAGCATTCTACCGTGATACCGAGGTGCGTATCGCCGCCGTCGGGCGTACGGTTCTTGTGGCGCGGGCACCCGTGCCGGTTCTGGTGATTGTCGCCCAAACCCGGCAGGGACAGGATGCAATCGCCCAGCGCGTGGCAAGGCGCGCAGCGGTGTTGGGGCTGGGGTCGTTCATGCTGGCTGCGGTCTTGTCATTGCTGACAACAGGCAGCGTTCTGCGCCCGATCAACCGGTTAGCGGATGCCGTCGGGCGGCGGGGGCCACAGGATTTGCGCGCGGTCGACCACCCGACCCCGGTCGAGTTGCGCCCGCTTATCTCGGCATTGAATGGTTTCATCGCGCGTCTGCGCGGTGCCTTGTCGCGGACAGAAACCTTCATCGCAGAAGCCGCGCACCACATCCGAACTCCGCTGGCAACCGTGCGCGCGCGCGCAGAGATCGCCATGCGCCAAAGCAATTCCGAGGATACCCGAGAAACGCTGCGCGCCGTCATTCGGGCGGTCGAAGAAAGCAGCCGGTCAGCGGGTCAGTTGCTGGATCACGCCACTGTGATTTACCGGTCTGACCGTCTGATCGATGAGCCCGTAGATTTGGGCAAATTAATTGGAGGGCTTGCCACGGCTTTTGAACCGACGGCGGAACTGAAAGATCTCAGCATCAAGGTCACAGGGGTCGATCAAATAATCATTGTTCAGGGTGATCTGCCGCTAATAGAAAGCGCATTGCGAAACCTGCTGGACAACGCGATCAAGTATTCTGCCCCCGAAACCCAGATTGACATAGGGCTGGAAAAAACCGGCCAAACCGCAAGGGTCGATGTGTGCGACCGGGGCCGGGGCCTATCTGGCCAACGTCAGTCCCGGTTGACCGGCAGATTTCAGCGCGGCGTTAATTCGAGCGATGTTGTCGGTTCAGGCCTGGGCCTGACTATTGTCGAAGAAGTCGCGGCAGCACATGGTGGCCGGTTTGAACTGAAAGAACGGGAGGGGGGCGGCACATGCGCGCGATTATTCTTGCCCTTGGCTTGATATTTGTGCGGCTCGGCTCGGCTGCCGCATTCGTGATAGAGGAGGAAACCCAATTTCCGGCGATCGGCATTGAGGCCCAGGCTCTATCGGTTCTGTCGACAACTGACACGTCGATCCTGCGGCCCGTAATCCTTGGATTTCAGACGCGAAATCCATCCGTGTCCGTGCGCTATACGGTTGCCAACAGTCAAGAAGTCTATGCCGCAATTCATGATGAAGGGGCAGTCTATGATCTGGTGATTTCGTCCGCGATGGACCTGCAGATGAAGCTCGCCAATGACGGACATGCCGCCCGATATCGGTCGACCCTGACCGATGCCATACCGGCATGGGCGCATTGGCAGGACCGGCTTTTTGCCTTCGCGCAGGAAAACGTGGTGTTGATCGCGTCGCGAACAGGCCTGAACGGTTTGCCCTTGCCGCAAACCCGGCGCGACCTGATCGAATTGCTTCGCAATAATCCCGACGTATTTCGGGGTCGAATTGGCACCTACAACCCCGAAACTTCGGGGGCCGGATATCTGTTTGCAACACAAGACGCGCGGCAATCGGAAAGCTTCTGGCGCCTGGCCGAGGTGATGGGCGGCCTTTCACCGCGCCTTTACACCTCCAGCAACGACATGATTACCGACCTGAAACTTGGGCGACTGGTTCTGGCCTACAATGTTCTTGGCAGCTATGCGGGCCCGCGTCTGGCAAATGACCCCGAAGCGACGGTGGTAGAGCTGGAAGATTATACACTGACGTTGCTGCGCACTGGTCTTGTGCCGGTGAACGCCGCCGCGCCCCATCTGGGGGGTGCCTTTCTTGATTTCATGCTGGGAACCGAGGGGCGAAGCCTGGTCCGCGACAAGGCCGGACTGCCGCCAATTGACGAAAAAGCTTTGGCTGAAGGTCCGCACCTGCGCCCGATGCGGCTGGATCCTGGGCTTTTGGTCTTTCTCGACCGGATCAAACGGCGGGCATTTCTTGACGAATGGTCATCGGCACTTGTTCAGAACTGAGTACACGTCTTCGTGTGCGGTTGGCTGAATTGCGCCAGAAGGCACTGCCCGCCACTGGATTTCCCGAACAGTAACTGCGAGACTCAGGGTTCGGGTGATTTTAGGGTGAGAGGCGTTTGGTTGCGGGCATTGCGGCAGGGAATATGGATGAAAAAAGCCGTCGCACCAGCATGCTTTGCTCTGGTTCTGACGTCTGGCTTTGCGCACGCGCTTGACAGGTTTGAATTCGTCACTCGTGGCGCAGAAGATGCGTTGCGTGATGCATTGCTGGCCTCTTCACTTGTTGCAAAGGCCGAGGCCGAAAATACCACCGATGACCAGTCGCTTTTTGCTGCCGCGCGGGCAGACTATGGACGTCTTGTCGGAGCGCTCTATGCAGACGGATATTATTCAGGCGTTGTTCACATCCTGATCGACGGAAAAGAGGCGGGCGATATCGCCCCGCTTGACGCGCCGGTAGCCATTCACAGCATCAAGGTTTCGGTTGTCCCCGGCCCGCGTTTCACCTTTTCGCGCGCCCGGATGAAGCCCTATGCCAAGGGCACAAAACTGCCACCGCTTTATGGCGACACCAAACCGGCGCTATCCTCGGCCATTGTCGATGCGGCGACCGCCGGTGTCGAGGGCTGGCGCAATATCGGCCATGCCAAGGCGGAAGTCGCAGACCAAAAGATCATCGCGGATCATCGCAACGCCACAATAGACGCTGAAATCCTTCTCCAGCCCGGCCCGCGTGTCCGGTTTGGCCACCTGAATATGCAAGGCTATGAGCGGATGGACCCGGTACGGTTGGCCCGGATTGCGGGGTTTCCGACGGGGGAGGTTTTCGACCCCGCAAAGCTCGAAAAAGTGGCGAAACGGCTGCGGCGCACCGGTGTTTTTCAGTCGGTAGCGGTGCAGGAGGCGGAAAATCTGGGTCCCGGAGATACGCTGGATGTCGATCTGACCGTCGTCGAGGAAAAACTGCACCGTTACGGAATTGGTGCCGAGATATCCAGCTCGGATGGGCTGAACCTGTCGGGCTATTGGCTGCACAGAAACCTATTTGGCGGTGCGGAGCGGTTGCGTGTCGATGGGGCAATTGAACATATCGGCGGGCAGAATGTGCAGTTGGGTTACGATCTCGGGGTGCGGATCGACAGGCCCGCAACGCCTGTGACCGACGCAAGTGCCTTTATCGAAGCGCGCGCCACGCGATCTGAACAGACGCAACTGACCAATCTGACACTTGACAGCCTGTCCTTCAGTTTCGGCCTATCACGGGTGTTTGGCGACTATCTTAGCGCCGAAGCCGGGATTTCCTATATCGACGAGACCGCCAGCGACAGCGCGGGAAATCGCAAATTCCGCAACCTTGCTTTGCCAATATCGGTCGTCTGGGATAACCGCGACAGTGCGTTGAACACGCGAAAAGGATACTATCTGGACGCAGGCGTCACACCTTTCCTTGGCTTTTCCACCACCGGATCGGGCGCGCAGGTGACGGCGGATGCCCGCGCCTATCGGGGCTTTGGCGAGCGGATTGTTCTGGCCGGACGTTTGCAACTCGGCACCGTCATTGGCCCTAACTTGATGGCAACACCACCGGGCTATCTGTTCTATTCTGGCGGCGGGGGAACAGTGCGCGGCCAGCCCTATCAATCGCTCGGCATTCCCATCGCCCGGTCCGCCGCGGTCACCGTTCTGTCGGGTGGCAGCAGTTTTGTTGGTTTTTCCGGTGAAATACGCGCGGGGATAACGGACAAGATTGGTGCCGTGGCGTTTTACGACGCGGGATATATCGGCATTGGCGATCTCTTTGGTGGTAGCGGCGAATGGCATTCGGGGGCGGGTCTGGGCCTGCGCTATGACACGGGGATCGGACCCATCCGGTTTGATGTCGGTCTGCCGGTTTCGGGAAGCACCGATGATGGTGCGCAGATTTACGTCGGTATCGGGCAGGCGTTTTGATGCGGTACTGGTTTTTCATTATTGCGATATGTCTGCTGCCGCAGGTTTTATTGGGCCAGCAGGCATCGCCTGAAACTTCTGTTGATGATCGCGACTATTTGACCGCTCTGCTTGAAGACAACCTTTCGGACGCTGGGCGCACTATCCGGATAACCGGCTTTGCGGGCGCGTTTTCATCACGTGCGACCTTTGATGAATTGTCCATCGCTGACAAGGATGGCACCTGGCTGACCATCCGCAATGGTGCGATCAGTTGGAACCGCGGTGCGTTGCTGTCGGGCCGGATTGAAATCAACGAGTTGACGGCCGACGAGATTGACCTGCCGCGGCAACCCGCCCCCGGCAAGGCCACAGCCGAGGCGACGGCGTTCGCTCTGCCGGAATTGCCGGTCAGTGTCGCCATCGCCACCATCAGCGCCGACAAGGTGAAGCTGGGCGAGGCGCTTTTTGGCGCCGCAGCAGAAGTATCCCTGACGGGAACCATGCAGCTGGAAAGCGGCGAGGGCTCGGCAGAAATTTCGATAGACCGTGTCGATGGACGCAAAGGCAAATTGGTTTTCACGGGCGCCTATTCCAACACCACGCGGAAAGCCACGATTGACCTGCTGGTGAGCGAGGCCAAAGACGGTATAGCCGCGAATTTTATCGGCCTTCCCGGCAGGCCCGCCATTGAATTGGCGATTAACGGTACGGGAATTATCGACGATTTCCGTACAGATATCGGGCTTTCGACCGACGGACAGCCCCGTTTGGGCGGCACGGTGACTCTGGTCAGCACCGATGCCGGTCAAGGACTGACCAAACGCAAGTTCGCGGCGAAGCTTGGCGGCGACATCACGCCCCTTTTGTTACCTGACTACCGCGATTTTGTCGGCGCCGATGTGTCGCTTGAGGTGGAAGGATCACGGGAGGCGGATGGTCAGCTTGACCTGACACGCGTCGTACTGGGCTCAAAGGGTCTGGACCTTACAGGTCGGCTGGTTCTGTCGCCGGAAGGTCTGCCGCTTTCGGTTGCGCTCACCACGCGGATTGGCCTGGCTGATTCCGGCGAAGTGTTGTTGCCTTTACCCGGAGAAAAAACCTTTTTGCGCAACGCCGAACTGACGCTTCGCTACGACGCGAGCCGTGGTGACGAATGGCGGCTTGCGGGTCTGCTGGGCGGCTTTCATCGGGCTGGCGTGGCCATCGAAAATGTAACCTTGGATGGTTCGGGGCATATGAGTCAACCCGGCCAATCGGGCCCAAATGGCGCAAGTTTGGACGGAACAGTGACGTTTTTGGCCGATCAGATCGCGGTGGCTTCGCTGTCGGTCGCGCGGGCTATCGGTCCAAATCTGTCGGGTAAGTTTGAATTTGCCTGGCAAGAAGGTACGCGTCTTCGCGTACCGCAGTTTTCTGTTGCCGGTGACGGATTTGGGGCGGATGGCAGCCTGGATATTGCCGGGCCGCAAACCGGCATGGAAGTCTCTGGAAACATCACCGCGAATGTCGATGACATGGGTCGGTTTTCGGGGCTGGCTAACCGCCCGCTTGGCGGATCGGCCGATCTTCAGCTTGATGGCAAGATGGCAATCCTATCGGGCATTTTTGACATTGTCGGCTCTGTAACAGGCAAAGACCTGAGCGTTTCACAGGCCGAACTCGACCAATTGCTGCGTGGAACGGCGAAAGTGACGGGATCGGTTCGGCGTGACACAAATGGCATTGAAATTCGTTCACTGAAGGCTACTGCCGCTAGTATGGCGGCGCAGGTTTCGGGGGTTGTGCGCACAGGCGCAAGCGATCTCTCCGCGACCTTCCGGGTCAGCGATCTGGCTGCGTTAGGCCCCAAATATCGCGGGTCTGTGGCGGCTGATGCAAAATTGATCGAGATGGGCAGCGTACGGCATGTGACGCTCGATGCCACAACCCGCGATGTTTCCATCGGACAGGAAATGGCCGACCTGGTACTGGCTGGCCAATCCTCCCTAAGCCTGTCGGCCGACGTCGAAAGCGGCGCCTTGCGGCTGAACAGTTTCAAACTGGATAGCCCGCAGATTTCTGCCAAAGGCACCGGTACGGTTGAGGGTGCCTACCGGCAAATTGACCTGTCCGCTCGCTTGCGCGATGTCGCGCTGTTCGCGTCGGGCTTTTCCGGGCCGTTGACACTGGCCGGAAGTGTCTCTGAAGCGGCGGAGGGTTATGTTGTCGATCTGACCGGCAATGGGCCAGGGGCGACAGCGGCGCAGATCAAAGGTAGCCTCGCATCTGATTTCAGTCGAACAGATATGCGCATTCAAGGCGGTGCCCAGTCGGCATTTCTCAATCCTTTCATTGCACCGCGCAATATATCGGGGCCCATTCAGTTTGATCTGTCATTGGTCGGGCCGCCCCGATTGGCGGCTCTTTCCGGAAGGGTCTCGATGGACAATGCCCAATTGGTCGCCCCGACCTTTGGCATCAATGTCGACAACATGCGGGTAACGGCCAACCTTTCTGGTGGAAACGCGCAACTTTCAGCAGACGCAAATATACGCGGCGGCGGGCAGATCGTGCTTTCCGGGCCGGTAGCACTTTCCAAGCCCTATCAAAGCAATCTGACGGTTGATTTGCGCAATGTCCGCCTGCGCGACCCGGAAATGTATGATAGTTCGGTCAATGGCCAGGTCGCGATCAGTGGCCCAGCGACTGGCGGCGCGTTAATCTCCGGTTCCGTCGCCTTGGGCAGCACCGAAATCCGCATCGCCGCGACCGGGCTGGGCGGCACCAGTGACCTTGGCAAAATCGCCCATGTCGGCGAACCCAAAGCGGTGCGGCAAACACTTGTCCGGGCCGGGATGGTCGATCATGGCGAAACCAGACCATCCCGCGGGACGCCTTATCAACTGGACCTGGCAATTTCCGCGCCGGGGCGTATTTTTGTGAGGGGTCGTGGGCTTGATGCCGAATTGGGCGGATCACTCCATATCGGCGGCACAACCGACAATATCCTGCCCGCCGGCCAGTTCAATCTGGTGCGCGGGCGGCTTGATATATTGGGCAAGCGGCTGACGATTGACGATGGCCTGGTCCAGCTTCAGGGCGCGTTGTTGCCCTATATCCGGTTTGCGGCCTCAACCCAGACCGATGGCTTCACGACGACCGTTCTGGTCGAAGGCAATGTGGCAGAGCCGGAGATCAAATTCGTTTCTTCGCCTGAATTGCCGGAGGAAGAGGTCATCGCCCATTTGCTGTTTGGCCGTGATCTTACCAGTCTTTCGGCGTTTCAAGCGCTTCAACTCGCCTCGGCGGTTGCCACTTTGGCCGGACGCGGGGGTGAGGGCATTGTTTCAAAACTGCGCAATTCGTTTGGTCTGGATGACCTTGATGTGACCTCGGCACAAGACGGGACAACCGCCGTTAAAGTGGGAAAATACCTTTCGGAAAAGGTATATACCGATGTGACTATCGGCTCGGATGGCAAGAGCGAGATAAACCTCAACCTCGATATCCGGCCCGGTCTGGCCGCACGCGGGACTTTGCAGTCGGATGGCAGTACCGGGTTGGGAATTTACTACGAGAAGGACTACTGATCCTGCATCCGGTCACGTTCGGCGTTGATCACTGCGCCCAGCAAGACGATGTAGACGGAAATATAGATCCACATGAGCAGAGCTATGACCGCACCGATTGACCCATAAATCCGGTTATAATTTCCGAAGTTTGCCAGATAGATTGAAAAGGCCATCGACGCTGCCGCCCAGAACAATGCTGCCAGAAAAGATCCGAGCGTGATCCACCGCTGCCTTTTGTCAGGCGTGTTCGGGGCCCATCGGTAAAAAAGGCCCAGAACCAGCAACACAACAAGAAACATGGCAACCCAGGGCAGGTATTGCAGGATCACGGCTTTGGTCGCGTCAAAAGGCAGGAAGTTCAGCATGAGGGGCACCGCGACAATGGTTGCCAAAGCAACCAGCGCCAAGGCGATCAGCGCCAGCGTCATTGCGAGCGATTTCAGAAAGCGTGCCAGGCCAGAGGTTTGCGCACGTTCCTGTGCCGCATTCATTCCCGCAACCATGGCGGCGACGCCGTTATAGACCGCATAAAGCGAAACAGCCAAAGTCACGGTTGTGGCCCAACCGAAGGAACTGACATTGGTCGCCAGTAGCGCATTCATTTCTTTTTCCAATATGGCGAAAACGTCATCCGGAAGAAAACTGCTGGTCAGCGCCAGATATTCGCGTACGATTTCCGGGTTGGCAAAGAACCCCCAGATTGCGATTGTCGCCGCCATACCGGGAAAGATCGCGAATATGGTATAGAAGGCCACCCCAGCCGAAATCAGTGAAAGATGCCTCGTGTTGGCCGTTTGCCATATCGCGAACACCAGCTTGAGAATTGCGCCCAATTTGTTCAGCATCGGTGTCGGTTCCTAAAAAAGCTCAGGTTAACGGGCATTTGATGTATGGTACAGGCGGCGGCGCGAGCCGTAGGGTCGCCCAAAACAATGGCGATCTCCCTCGCTTTTAGGTCTATCTGAAGGTCTTGGCGTCACCACGCAAGAGTTTTGCGAGGTTGATCCTTTTCGTTAACCTACCGTTATCCTTAACATTTCGGTAACTGTTGCCAAGTTAGCTTCCCAGCGTCGGGCGAATGGGGACCGTCCGATGGATGTTAATGGGAGGCTAATGATGTCCGCGCCACTATTTGAGTTTCGTGAAACCATCGCGGAAATTGATCCGTCTCGTTTTTATCCAGCCTATGGGAAGCGTCTTTTTGACTTGTCGGCCATTGTTATGATGGCCCCAATCATCCTGCCGCTGATGCTGTTCATTTTTGTTTCGGGGGCCTTGTTCGGAGGCCGTCCGCTCTATTCTCAGATAAGGGTGGGCCGGGACGGTCGGCTTTTCCGATGCTGGAAGTTTCGCACGATGGTTCCAGATGCGGACAAAGCGCTGGGCCGGATATTGCGCGAAAATCCTGATTTAGCGGAAGAATGGCAAGACACCCAAAAACTGCGGCTGGACCCGCGAATAACCCCTGTTGGAAGAATACTTAGACGGACGAGCCTTGATGAGCTGCCGCAGCTATGGAATGTGCTGTGCGGCACGATGAGCCTTGTTGGTCCGCGTCCATTCTTGCCGGAACAGCGGCACCTGTATCATAATGGGCGCTGCGATGTCGGTTACTACCAGATGTTTCCCGGCATTACCGGCCTTTGGCAGGTTTCGCGGCGAAACCGGGGTTCATTTGCCGAACGTGCGGTCTATGATGGCGAGTATCGTGACATGCTTGGGTTTTGGTCCGACCTTTCAATTCTAATACGAACGGTTTTCGTAGTGACGCGCGCCACTGGTGTTTGAAACCTAGCTGGAGCGCGACCAAATCGCCTCTTTTCCCAGTCCGGCCACGAAAGCCCTATGCGCAGCCGCTTCCGCGTCGGTCAGCAGGGGTGGAAGTTTTTTCTGCCGCGTGGGTGGACGCCATGTTTCTAAGACCAGATGCCCGGATATTTGCGTCGTTGCCGATAACGCAAAGTCCGGTTGCCGCCCGCCGATCAACTCCAGATACACTTCAGCCAATAATTCGCTGTCCAAAAGCGCCCCGTGCTTTTCGCGTGCCGAGTTATCAATGCCAAATCGTCGACACAGCGCGTCGAGCGATGCTGGGGATCCGGGAAATTTTCTGCGTGCCAAGGCGACAGTATCGAGCGCACGGGAATCCAAAAGCAGCGGAAGCCCGGCCCAGCCGAATTCGGCGTTCAGAAATTTCATGTCGAATGCAGCATTGTGGATAACAAGTTGCGAATCCTCACCGAGAAACTCCAAAAATGCCGCCCCGATCATCGAAAAAACCGGTTTGTCCCGCAAAAATTCGTCTCCAAGCCCGTGAACCTCAAACGCGGCTGTCGGCATGGTGCGTTCAGGATTGATATATTGATGGTAAATTCGGCCGGTCGGCATGTGGTTGATCAACTCTATCGCACCGATTTCCACGATACGGTCGCCTTCGGCGGGCTCAAATCCGGTAGTTTCCGTATCCAGGACGATTTCACGCATGGTTTGTTCCTATTTTCCTGATCAAAGCCCGCACTGCGGCGCGAGCAGAATCCAATGTCAGGGTTTCAATCACATACGTTGCGCGGGCACGTTTTTCGGAATCCGGCATTTGACGGGACAGTATCATTTGAAACTGCGCCTCTGTCATCCCGTCCCGGTTCAAAACGCGGCTTCGCTGAACATCCGGCAGGGCGCTGACAACCAAGGTGGCGTCAACAGTTTTTTCCGACCCGGTTTCAAACAGCAAAGGTATATCCAGCACAACCAACCCGGCCCCACGTTTCGCTGCCTGTTCGATGAATTCCCTTCGGTCTGTCCGAACTAAAGGGTGAACGATCTTTTCAATCGCGCCAAGCGCATTCGGATCTGCCGCGATCCATTCCTTGAGCTTTTGTCGGTCAACCGCCCCGTCCACTACGGCCTGGGGACAGATACCCTGTATTGGGGAAACGGCCGCGCCACCTTTGGAATAAAGTCGGTGAACCGTGCTATCGGCATCCCAAACCGGAATGCCTTCATCGACAAACATCCGCGCCGTGGTCGATTTACCCATGCCGATAGAGCCGGTCAGGCCCAGTAAGAAAGGCCGGGTCATACGCCCAGAACTGCGTCGCGGGTTGATTGATCAATTTCCGGGCGCATATTGAACCAGCGCTCAAAGGCTGGCGCGGCCTGGTGTAATAGCATTCCCAGCCCATCTACGGTTATACAACCTGCCGCTGCCGCTTCATCCAAAAACCGGGTACGCAGAGGCGTATAGACCAGATCAGTGACAATAGCCTTTGGTGACAAGGCATCGAGAGGAATGCGGAAATCAGGCTTGCCGTCCATTCCTAGCGATGTGGTGTTGACCACGGTTGCCGCGTCTTCAAGCATGTTGCCCGCCTGCACCCAGTCATAAACAATAACCTTGGCGCCAAATTCTGACCGCAACACCTCGGCTCTTGTCCGGGTGCGGTTGGCTATACGGATTTCGGGCACACCCACCTCTACCAGCGAGGCAACAACAGCCCTTGCGGCGCCACCCGCCCCGATGACAGCGGCAGCGCCGCTGGTCGGCACCCATCCGGGGGCATTTTGGCGCAGATTGGCGATGAACCCATAACCATCTGTATTGTCGGCATGAATTCTTCCGTCCTTGCGAAATATCAGTGTATTCGCTGCGCCGATCAGTGCGGCACGGTCGGTGACCACGTCGGCCAGACCAAGAACGGTTTCCTTATGCGGGATTGTCACGTTGCACCCGACAAAACCTGCCTTGGGCAGCGCTGCTATGACTTCGCGCAGATTGGCCTGTGCCACGTCCATCGGCACATAGTAGCCCTGAATTCCATAGGTCCGTAGCCAGTGGCTGTGCAGCAAAGGCGATTTCGAATGCGCTATCGGTGATCCGATGACGCCAGCGATCGGGATGCGAGGGTGGTCTGTCATGATGCGATGTCGCCTCGAATACCGAGCCAGGTCAATACCTCAATAAGCGGTAACCCCAGAACATTAAAGTAATCCCCTTCGATGCGCGAAAAAAGGCGTACGCCCTCTGCTTCAAGCTTGTAGCACCCGACCGTAAGGCGGATTTCTGGCCAGTTCCGTTTCAAATAGCTTTCCATAAATTCCGATGAAAAGTCTCGCATTGTCAGACGAACCTGTCCTATGTGCCGCCATAGTGGCTTGCCATTTTGACAGATGACGGCAGATGACAATAGCCTATGGGTCCGGCCCCGCATCGCGTTCAATTGCGCACGGGCCACTTCGGGGGTTTCGGGTTTGGCAAATATCTGGCCGTCCAGTTCCAATATCTGATCGGACCCTATGACCAGGGCTTCGGGGTGTTTCTCGGATATCTTGCGCGCCTTCGCTTCGGCCAGCGCGTCGGCGACGCTATGTGGGCTGGCACTTTCAGCCGAAAGGGATTTGCGAATTGTTTCTTCGTCGATGTGCGAAGGAACAACCTCTACCTCCAAACCTGCATTGCGCAACATCTGGGCGCGTGTCGCGGAAGCGGACGCCAGAATGATCCGTCGATTGGCAATCTTCATGTGTTGACAGTCTGTGGATAAACGCCCGCGAGAGTTTGGGCAAAGTTGGGGGTAAGGATTTCAACGCTCACTATTGTGGACGAGAACACCGTGCCACCGTCTTTCGGCGAAATCTACCCACTTGTGGATTGCGTGCAATTGTCGTTGTGAGCAACGGGTCGTTTGCACGGCATGTGGATTTTTTCAAATGTCCTGCGGGCATCGATAAGTCAGTTAGTATGCTGATATTTATGTATAAATTTTACATACAGATGGCTATCCACAGGTTTTCCCTAGATTTATCCTGTTGGGGGCAAGTGACTGACTAACTCAACAATCCACACTCTCCACAAGGCCTACATCATCATCTTCTCTTTCTATATTCTTTTATTTTATAAGAGGGCAGCGACCAGTCCGATGAAGAGGAGTCTTGTGTGGTCTATGACTTTCTGGCCTCTGTCTATCCTTGGACTAAGGCGCTACATGTGATGTCAGTGATGGCTTGGATAGCCGGGCTTTTCTATTTGCCACGGCTTTACGTCTATCACACAGAGACGGTTGAAACGGGGAGCAGCACCGACACGCTGTTCAAGACCATGGAATACCGGCTTTTACGGATCATCATGAACCCGGCAATGGTCGCCACCTGGGTATTTGGGTTGGCTCTGGTGTTCACCCCAGGGATCGTTGACTGGGGTTCGGTCTGGCCATGGACAAAGGCGACAGCCGTTCTTGCAATGACCTGGTTTCATCACTGGCTCGGGCATCGCCGCAAGGAATTTGTGGCCGGAACCAATAGCCGAAGTGGCAAGACCTACCGTCTGATGAACGAGGTTCCAACGGTTTTGATGTTCGTGATCGTGTTATCGGTGATCGTGAAATTTTGAGTGTTGATTGACTCAGCGTCTGACTTGAGTGTATCTGCGCTGCACGCCCCTCCGTCCGGAACGGGTATTTCCCCTGATGTCACATCGCGCAGCCCTTTTGACTGTGCCTATTCGAACGGTTGACCGAATGAACATTGAACGCATGAATCTGGCTGATTTGAAGAAAAAAAGCCCTGCTGATCTTCTGGCGATGGCCGAAGAACTCGAGATCGAAAACGCCTCGACGATGCGCAAGGGCGAGATGATGTTTTCCATCTTGAAGGAAAACGCCGAAGAAGGGTTTGAAATCAGCGGCGATGGCGTTCTGGAGGTGTTGCAGGATGGTTTCGGGTTTTTGCGTTCACCGGAAGCGAATTACCTTCCGGGCCCGGATGACATTTATGTCAGCCCGGACATGCTGCGCCAATATGCGTTGCGGACGGGCGATACAGTTGAAGGTGTTATTCGCGCACCCGGCGAAAACGAACGCTATTTCGCGCTGACCAAGGCGTCGAAGATCAACTATGAAGAGCCGGAAAAGGCCCGCCACAAGGTGGCTTTCGAAAACCTGACGCCGCTTTACCCAGATGAGCGGCTGAAAATGGAAACTGACGATCCAACACTCAAGGATCGTTCAGCGCGGATCATTGACCTGGTATCGCCCATCGGCAAGGGCCAGCGGGGGCTGATTGTCGCGCCGCCGCGTACTGGTAAGACGGTGCTCTTGCAAAACATCGCGCATTCGGTCGCGACCAATCACCCTGAATGCTATCTTATCGTTCTGCTGATCGATGAGCGCCCCGAAGAAGTGACCGACATGCAGCGGTCGGTCAAAGGCGAAGTTATTTCCTCGACCTTTGATGAGCCGGCAACGCGGCACGTTGCAGTGGCCGAGATGGTGATTGAAAAGGCCAAGAGGCTTGTCGAGCATAAACGTGACGTGGTGATCCTGCTCGACTCGATCACCCGACTTGGTCGCGCCTATAACACCGTCGTTCCGTCATCGGGCAAGGTACTGACCGGCGGCGTTGATGCCAACGCTCTGCAACGGCCCAAGCGTTTCTTTGGTGCCGCCCGTAACATCGAAGAGGGCGGCAGCCTAACCATTATCGCGACGGCTCTGATTGATACCGGCAGCCGGATGGATGAAGTCATCTTTGAAGAGTTCAAAGGCACTGGTAACTCTGAAATTGTTCTTGACCGGAAGGTTGCTGATAAGCGCGTGTTCCCGGCAATGGACATCCTTAAATCCGGCACACGCAAAGAGGATTTGCTGGTTGACAAGAATGACTTGCAGAAAACCTATGTCCTGCGCCGTATTCTGAACCCGATGGGCACCACAGACGCGATCGAATTCCTGATTTCGAAGTTGAAACAAACCAAGACGAATGGCGAATTCTTCGATTCGATGAACGCCTGACTTGTTGTTTTAAAACAATAGGTTAATCATCAATGGATACGATTTACGCCCTGGCGTCTGCGCGTGGAAAGGCAGGTATTGCGGTTGTGCGCGTATCTGGTCCTTTGGCGTGGAATGCCGCTCAAGCCCTGGCGGGTGACCTGCCGCAACCGCGCCTTGCGGCGCTTCGGAAACTTTCCCTGAATGGCACGGCACTGGACGAGGCGTTGGTTCTGATCTTTGAGTCCGGGGCAAGTTTCACGGGCGAGCAAATTGCTGAACTGCATATCCATGGGGCGACAGCGACGATTGCAGCCGTGATGCGGGCGCTTGCCCAGCAACCGGGGTTGCGTATGGCTGAAGCAGGGGAATTTACCCGCCAAGCCTTGGAAAACGGCCGACTTGACCTTGCCCAGGTAGAGGGCCTGGCGGATTTAATCGAAGCAGAGACGGAGGCACAGCGCAGTCAGGCCTTGCGGGTTCTTTCGGGCGCGGTGGCGGGCCGAGCGGAGCACTGGCGCAAAAATCTGATCCGGGCCGTATCATTGTTGGAAGCAACAATAGATTTTGCGGATGAGGATGTGCCCGTGGATGTGAGTCCTGAAGTGGTAAATCTTCTGGGGCGGATCATTTGTGATCTTGAAAACGAAATCAAGGGCTTTGGTGCAGCTGAACGGATTCGCAACGGGTTTGAGGTAGCTATTGTAGGTCGGCCGAATGCCGGCAAATCGACGCTTCTTAATGCTTTGGCCGGGCGGGAGGCGGCGATCGTTTCAGAAATCGCCGGGACCACGCGGGATGTGATCGAAGTACGGATGGACCTGGCGGGTCTTGCGGTGACTTTTCTCGATACTGCTGGTCTACGCGAAGCTGAGGGGTTGGTTGAGGCTTTGGGAATCGATCTTGCAATTCGGCGGGCCCGTGAGGCTGATTTGCGCATTTTTCTGCTGGATAGTGATTTGCCGCTGCTTCTTGAGCCGGAGCCGGGTGATTTTCTGATACAAGGCAAGGCCGATCTTGGCCTGCCTCTGATCGAGGGGGCCGCGTTTTGCTTGTCGGGCAAGACCGGTGAGGGCGTGGCCCGGTTGATTGATCAGCTCACCGGAACTTTATCTGCCCGCTCCAGCGGTGCGGGCATCATTACCAGGGATCGTCATCGCCAGGCGATTTCCCGCGCTCTGAGGGCTATGGAATCGGCGTGGAATGAGGTATTGAACCATTCGGACCGCACGGAAATTGCGGCTGAAGAACTACACGGGGCGATTCGGGCGCTGGATTCGCTCGTTGGCAGGGTCGATGTGGAGCATTTGCTGGACGAAATTTTCGCCAGTTTCTGTATTGGGAAATGAGGGTTGTTTCACGTGAAACATTTTGATGTGATCGTCGTCGGCGGCGGCCACGCTGGGACAGAGGCGGCCCATGCGGCGGCGCGGATGGGCGTAAGAACGGCGCTGGTTACACTGCGGATTGATACAATTGGCGTCATGTCCTGCAATCCAGCGATAGGCGGGTTGGGAAAAGGCCATTTAGTGCGGGAAATTGACGCTCTGGACGGCATTATGGGGGGCGCCGCCGATCGGGGAGGTATTCAGTTTCGGCTGTTGAACCGCCGCAAGGGCCCCGCGGTTCAGGGACCAAGGGCCCAGGCTGATCGCCAGCTCTACCGAAAGGCGGTTCAAACGGCGGTTAATAATTGTCCCGGTCTTTCCATTATAGAAGGGGAAACCGCTGATCTTATTGTGGAAAATGGCCGTGTTTCCGGAGTCAAGCTTGTCGATGGGTCTGAGATTACCAGTGGTGCGGTAATCCTGACCACCGGCACCTTTCTTCGGGGCGTGATCCGCATGGGTGACATGGCCGTTCCCGGTGGTCGCATGGGGGACAAACCGTCGATCTTGCTTGCAGACAGGATCAAGGCGTTTGGCCTGCCTTTGGGAAGATTGAAAACCGGGACGCCGCCGCGTCTTGATGGCCGGACCATCAACTGGGATTTGCTGGAATCGCAACCTGGCGATGACGAACCAGTGGTTTTCTCATTTCTCAATTCGCAGCCTTTCGTCCGGCAGGTATCCTGTGGGATCACCCACACCAATGAAAAAACACATGCGATCATTCGTGAAAACCTCAGTCTGTCGGCGATGTATGGTGGCTATATTGATGGGATTGGTCCGCGATACTGCCCCTCGATCGAAGATAAGGTGGTTCGATTCGCCGATAAATCGTCGCACCAGGTTTTTCTTGAGCCTGAGGGTCTAGATGACCCGACGGTCTATCCCAATGGGATTTCTACATCTTTGCCGCCCGGCGTACAGGAAAATTATGTACGATCAATAGTCGGGCTGGAAAAAGCGACCATTCTACAGCCGGGATATGCGATTGAATACGACTATGTCGATCCGCGGGCATTGCGGACGACGCTCGAAGTTCGAGACATGCCTGGCCTATATCTTGCGGGGCAGATTAACGGAACCACAGGATATGAAGAGGCCGGCGCCCAAGGGCTGGCCGCTGGTCTGAATGCGGCATTGAATGTAAAAGGCCGCGAGCCTTATGCATTCAGCAGATCAGAAAGTTATATTGGTGTAATGATTGACGACCTGATCACGCGTGGTGTCAGTGAACCCTATCGGATGTTTACATCGCGCGCGGAGTTTCGGCTGTCTTTGCGTGCGGACAACGCTGACCAGCGGCTAACGGGCCTTGGAGTAGAACTTGGCTGTGTCGGTTCTCAGCGGAAAAATATATTTCAGGAGAAGATGGCATCGCTGTCTGCCTGTCGTGCAGCGCTGGATGCGATATCTTTGTCGCCGAATGAGGCGGCTGCGCAGGGAGTTCAAATTGGCCAAGACGGCCAGCGACGGTCCGGATTTGCGCTTTTGTCCTTTCCGGGTGTGACTTTTTCTGAACTGGCGGGGCTTGATCCTGTGCTGCAGGGCGTTGCGCCGGAAATCGGACAGCAAATTGCCCGAGACGCGCTTTATGCGACTTATATTGACCGTCAGAATGTGGATGTTCAATCGATGCGCCGCGATGAAAGCCATGAAATTCCACAGGATTTTGATTATTTCACGCTTCAGGGACTTTCAAATGAGCTTAAAGAGAAGCTCTCGCGGCTCCGACCCGCGACACTGGCTCACGCGGGGCGAATTGAAGGCGTGACCCCCGCCGCACTGACCTTGATTCTGGCGTCGTTGCGTAAGGCGGATCGTGTGCGTTCGGTCGGATGAATACGGCGCGGGAATTTGAAAAACAGCGTAATGTTTCACGTGAAACATTGCACAAATTGACGATATACGAAGATTTGCTGCGGAAATGGACGCCTGCGATCAATCTCGTGGCGAAATCTACCTTGAATTCTCTCTGGTTGCGTCATTTCATGGATTCATCGCAGGTTTTTGATATTGCTCCAAAAAATTGCAGTCATTGGGTTGACATCGGAAGCGGCGGCGGATTTCCGGGCATGGTGGCGGCAATTTTGGCCGCAGATGAAAGTCCGAAAACCCGCTTCACCCTGGTCGAGAGCGATGGCCGTAAGGCAGCATTCCTAACCGCTGTGGGGCAGGCTACCGGAATCACGGTTTCTGTCCGTGCGGAGAGGATCGAAACGCTTTCGCCACTTGCTGCTGATATTTTGACGGCGAGGGCCTTGGCACCGCTTGACCAATTGCTGGACTATGCCGATAAGCATTTGAAACCGACGGGAACCGCGTTTTTTCCGAAAGGTGCCAACCATATGCCGGAAGTGAAGCAAGCCCTTGAAAAATGGCAGTTTTCACTTGAGAAAACTGTAAGCAAGACGGACCCGGCAGCGGTCATTTTGACTATTGGAGGTATCAAGCGTGTCTGATCCGACCCGCCCGCCCGGCCCGAGAATCATCGCCGTTGCCAATCAAAAAGGCGGCGTAGGAAAAACCACGACGGCCATCAATTTGGCTGCTGCGTTTGCCGAAAGCGGTCTTAACGTTTTGTTGGTCGACCTTGACCCGCAAGGCAATGCTTCGACAGGACTTGGTTTTGAGCCGTCACAACGCGGAAAAACCACTTATGACTTGTTGATAGAGGACGCCCCCTTGGTGGATGTCGTGCGAACAACCCAGGTTGACGGGGTGTGGCTTTGCCCTTCAACGACCGATCTGTCATCAGCCGACATTGAGCTTTTTTCCAATGAAAAGCGCAGTTTTCTTCTGCACGACGCGTTGCGGCAACCCGCAATCGACAGTTTTGAGTTTGATTTCATCCTGATTGATTGCCCACCCTCGCTTAGCCTGCTGACGGTTAACGCGATGGTTGCGGCGCATTCCGTTCTGGTGCCGTTGCAGGCTGAATTTTACGCTCTTGAAGGCCTTTCACAACTGATGCTGTCGATCAGACAGGTCCGGCAGTCGGCTAACAAGGATCTGCGGATCGAGGGCGTGGTTCTGACGATGTATGACGCCCGCAATAACCTGTCGCAGCAGGTCGAAGCGGATGCGCGCGCCAATCTGGGTGATTTGGTATTTCAGACTGTCGTGCCGAGAAATGTCCGGTTGAGCGAGGCACCCTCTTTCTCGGTGCCGGTTTTGACCTATGATACATTGTCCAAGGGCAGTGTGGCCTATCGCGCGATGGCGAGAGAGCTTTTGGTTCGCAATGGCTTATCGGAATGAGGAGTGCTGACAATGGCTGACAAGAAAACCGAAAGGCGTGGCCTGGGGCGTGGCCTGTCTGCTTTGATGGCTGATATCAAACCGGATGCACCCAACATTGGTGAAAATTCCGGCCCTCGAAGGGCAGAAACCCGCCTGCCGGTCGAAAAGCTGGAGCCAAACCCCGATCAGCCGCGCCGTGCATTCCCGCAAGAGGCGTTGGCTGAATTGGCGGCGTCGATTCGGGAAAAAGGTGTTATTCAGCCGCTAATCGTCAGAATAAATCCAAGAAAAACAGATATTTATGAAATTGTTGCCGGCGAACGTCGCTGGCGTGCGGCGCAGATCGCGCAACTGCATGATGTCCCGGTTTTGATCCGGGAACTTGACGACACCGAGGTGCTTGAACTCGCTATCATCGAAAACATTCAGCGCGCCGATCTCAATCCGGTGGAAGAGGCGATGGGATATCGCCAGCTCATGGATCGGTTTGGCCACACACAGGAAAGGCTGGCAGAAGGCCTGTCGAAAAGCCGTAGCCATATCGCCAATCTCTTGCGGTTGCTGACCCTTCCGCAAGACGTTCAGAGTTGGCTGATCGCAGGGCAATTGACCACAGGTCACGCGCGCGCACTAATAACGGCCGAGAACCCCGTCGCCCTGGCGCGCGAAGTTATCGCCAAGGGACTTTCAGTCCGGGAGACGGAGCGATTGGCCCAGAGCCGACCGAAGCCCGGTGCTAAGGCCGAAAAACCGATGAACAGACGCCCGGAAAAAGACGCAGATACGCGTCTTATTGAACGCGATCTTACAGCCCAACTGAAAATGAAGGTCGCCATTGACCACAAGGGAGAAAACGGCGGGACTGTTACGCTCAGCTACAAGTCACTCGACCAGTTGGATGAAATTTGTCAGCTTTTGAGCATGACTGCCTAGCAATCAAACCGCCCCGTTTCATGGCAACAGTTCGCGGATAATGGCGTTCAATACTGGACGCCCCTTTGAGGTGGCCCGAAGGCTCGCATTCGATCTTGCTATCATACCAAGATCTTCGAGTTTATGGACAGCGAAGGGGTCAAGAGGGGTTCCGGCAAGTTTCGCGTACCGAGTAGCATCCATGCCCTCGGCCAGGCGGAGTGACATCATCAGATATTCACCGGCCTGATCCTTCATTGGAATTGCCCGGCGCGCAGATTCGCCATGGCCACGGTCCTCTACCTGACGTAGCCAGGCCAATGGGCCGTTCGGCGTTTCGGTAGCGTGGCGCACATTTCCCAACGTCAGTCGGCCGTGTGCCCCCGGCCCGATCCCGGCATAGTCACCATAGCGCCAATAGATCAAATTGTGACGGCTTGCCGAATCTTCGCGGGCATGGTTGGAAATCTCATAGGCGGGAAACCCAATTCTATCAAGTATTTCATTTGTTTTCAAATACATATCGGCAGACAGGTCTTCGCATGGCAGCCCCGCCAACTTGCCAGCAGCATGGCGAGCGCCAAAGGCTGTGCCATCTTCAATCGTCAGTTGATAAAGAGACAAGTGATCAACAGCCATCGTAACGGCTTCGGTCAGTTCCGAGCACCAATCGGCCAGTGTCTGGTCCTGTCTTGCATAAATCAAATCAAAGCTGACCCGATTGAAAACCGAGCGAGCAATGTCGAAAGCAGCCCGGCCTTCGGCCACACTATGCAGCCTGCCCAAGCGTTTCAAATCGGAATCATTGAGCGCCTGAAGACCCATGCTGATCCGGTTGACCCCAGCATCCGCATAACCACGAAACCGTCCGGCCTCCACACTGCCTGGGTTGGCCTCAAGCGTGATTTCTGAATCGTTGACCATTGGCCAAGTCGCCCGAACTTTTTCAAGAATAGCGGCAACAAGATCGGGGTTCATCAGCGATGGCGTTCCACCGCCGAAAAACACCGTGTTGAGAACCCGGCCACTGGTTTCCGCGCCAACGCGATCAATCTCGCTTAAATAGGCGCGCTGCCAACGGGTCTGATCGATTTCTGATGCGACATGGCTGTTGAAATCGCAATAGGGGCATTTCGAAGCGCAGAACGGCCAATGCAGATAAAGCCCGAATCCCCCATTTTGCCAGTCTTCCATACTCTAGCCCCTGAAGGCCGTCACTTCGATCTCAATCTTCATTTCCGGACGGATTAGTGACGCAATCACCATTGTCGCGGCAGGTCGAATATCGGCAAATGCCTCGCCCAGTGCCGGGATCAGATCACTGACCAAAGCGGCATCGGTGACAGTGTATTGAACGCGCACGATATCCTTCATGGTAAAGCCACCCTCGTTCAGCGCCCACTGGATGGTGGCAAAACAATTGCGCGCCTGATCCACTATAGCATCGGGCATGACCATGGTCGCATAGTCATAGCCCGTCACACCCGCAACAAAACACCAATTGCCCTTAACCACTGCACGACTGTAGCCCATGGTAGTTTCAAACGGTGATCCGGAGGAAATCAGCTTGGCCTTCATGGGTGTTCTCCAAAACATGCAACCAGTTTTCGAAACGCATCGGCGCGGTGACTGATCCGGTTTTTCTCGGTCGGGTCCATCTCCGCAAAGGTTAACTCATGGCCGTGAGGCTGAAACATCGGATCATAGCCATGTCCCTGAACACCGCGCGTCGGCCACACCACTTGGCCTTCCACAGCACCCGCAAAAACCTCATCATGTCCGTCGGGCCAGGCCAGCACCATTGTCGCGCGGAAACGGGCGAAACGGGGGTAAGGTGCGCCTACCCTTTCCAACTCTGCCCATGTCCGGGTCATTGCCTGAACGAAATCCCGCCCTGACGGGGTTTCGGCCCAGTCAGCGGTGTAGACGCCCGGTGCTCCGCCAAGGCCATCCACCTCGATGCCGCTGTCATCGGCCAAGGCGGGAAGGCCGGTCGCTTTGGCGGCGGCATGAGCCTTGATCCGGGCATTGCCGACAAATGTGGTTTCCGTTTCCGCAGGTTCCGGCAGCCCCATCTCGGCGGCGCTGACGCAAGTGATGCCATAGGGAACCAGCAGTTCGGAAATCTCGGCCAGCTTGCCCTTGTTATGGGTCGCCACCAGCAGCTTCTTTTCCGAAAAACGCCGCATCAGATTGCGGCGGCTTGGGCGGCGACCAGCGCGTTCACGCCCGCTTCGGCGTGATCCAGCAGCTTGTTCATCTCATCACGGCTAAAGGTCGATCCTTCGGCGGACATCTGCACTTCGATCAATCGGCCGCGGCCGGTCAGGATGAAATTTCCGTCCGTTCCCGCCTCACTATCCTCGGCATAGTCGAGGTCGAGCACTGGCTGGCCCGCATAGATGCCGCAGCTGACGGCGGCCACATGATCGATCAGAGGGTCGGAAATCACGAGCCCGGCTTTAAGCAACTTGTTCACGGCCAGACGCAGCGCAACCCAACCACCGGTGATGGACGCACAGCGCGTGCCGCCATCGGCTTGGATGACATCGCAGTCGACGACGATCTGTCGTTCCCCCAGTGCTACTCGATCCACACCGGCCCGCAGCGCCCGACCAATAAGCCTTTGAATCTCTTGAGTTCGTCCAGATTGTTTGCCTGCTGTGGCCTCGCGGCGATTGCGGGTGTTGGTGGCACGCGGCAACATGCCGTATTCCGCCGTAACCCAGCCGAGGCCAGTGCCTTTCAGGAATGACGGCGGGCGGTCTTCGACCGAGGCGGTACACAGAACATGTGTATCGCCACAACGGATCAGGCACGATCCTTCGGCATGTTTGGTTACGCCCGTCTCAATCGTAATCGGCCGCATTTCATCTAGTTTTCTGCCGGAGGGTCGCATAAATATTCCTTTCCTCGCCGTTGCGGCCAATTACAGCCCCACGACCGCGCGATGCAACCCCGATTGACGACCGGGGCGTTGGCCCATTTACTGGCAAGACAGCGCCGGAACCGCAGAATGAATGACAAACAGGAAATATTGGCCGAAATGAACGACCGTTCGCGCGAGGTGTTTCGCCGCGTGGTCGAGGGTTATCTGAATTCCGGCGGGCCGGTTGGTTCCCGCTCGCTTACCCGCACGATGAGCGAAAACATCAGTGCCGCCACCATCCGCAATGTGATGCAAGACCTCGAATATCTTGGGCTGCTCGACAGCCCGCATACCTCGGCCGGGCGCATTCCCACGCATCTGGGTCTGCGAATGTTCGTCGATGGGTTGATGGAGATTGAAACCGTTTCGCCGCAGGATCGCGAGGCGATCGAGGCGACAACTGGCGGCAATGAGCCAGGGGTCGCGTCGCTGCTGGACCGGATCGGTTCGGCGCTGTCGGGCATCACCCATGGCGCCAGCCTGGTTCTTGCCCCGAAATACGAGGCGGCGATCCGTCATATCGAATTTGTCAGCCTGGCCCCGGACCGGGCGCTGGTGGTGTTGGTTTTTTCCGACGGACACGTGGAAAACCGCGTTTTTGCGCCGCCGATTGGGCAAACCGTCTCCTCGATGCGCGAGGCGGGAAATTTTCTGAACGCTGTTGCCGAAGGGCGCACCCTTAGCGAACTCAAGACGCATCTTAAACATGAAATCTCTACCCGCAGGCAGGAGCTTGATACACTGGCGCAGGAACTGGTCGAAAGCGGCCTGGCCATCTGGGAAAACCCAGGCGAGACCTATGAACGGCTGATTGTGCGGGGACGGTCCAACCTGCTTGATCGGGCCGACGATTCGGACCTGGACCGCATCCGGACCCTGTTTGATGATCTGGAGCGCAAGCGCGACATTGCCGAATTTCTCGAATTGACCGATGCGGGCGAAGGTGTGCGCATTTTTATCGGCTCAGAGAACAAACTTTTTTCACTTTCGGGTTCCTCTCTGGTTGTCTCTCCCTATATGAACGCTGACCGAAAGATCATTGGGGCAGTCGGTGTGATCGGACCAACGCGGCTCAACTATGGGCGCATTGTACCGATCGTGGATTATACGGCGCAGCTTGTCGGGCAACTGCTGTCGGGCGAGCGCAAGGGATGAATAGCATGAGCGACATGAAGAAAGACGAAATCGCCGAAGATCAGGAATTGATGGGCGACGAAGGGCTTGAGGCGGAAATTCTCGCCGATGAGCTGGAAGTGCTGCGCAGTGAGCGCGACGATATGCGCGACCGGTTCATGCGGGCACTTGCCGATGCAGAAAACATCCGCAAGCGCGGCGAACGCGATCGGCGCGAGGCGGAGCAATATGGCGGCACCAAGCTCGCCCGCGATCTGTTGCCGGTATACGACAACCTCAAACGCGCGCTTGATGCCGCGGGCGAAGAACAGCGCGCCGCCGCCAAGGCGCTGATTGAGGGGATCGAGCTGACCATGCGCGAACTGATCAGCGTCATGGGCAAGCACGGGGTGGAGCCCATTGTGCCGGAAATCGGCGAACGATTCGACCCGCAACTGCATCAGGCGATGTTCGAGGCGGCCCTGCCCGACACCAAATCCGGCGACATCATTCAGGTGATGACCGAAGGTTTCATGCTGCATGACCGGCTGTTGCGTCCCGCACAGGTGGGTGTGAGTTCGACGCCGAAGTCGTGATCCCCACTTTCGCGGGGATGACATTGCGGGCATGAAAATGGGCTGAAGGCAGAAATATCCTGTCACCCCCGCGAAAGCGGGGGCCTCTAACCATTCGACAAACCCTTCAACTCGTAAACCGCCGCCAAGGCCTCCAGAGGCGTCATTTCGTCTGGATGCAGCTTCGCCAATCGCTGTTCCAACTCTGACGGCCCCTTTGTCGGGCGCGGCTGGGCAGTCGGGGCGGCACTGAACAGCGGCAGGTCGTCGATCAGCGTGTGTTTGCGTGTACCGCCTTCGCGCTCGCCCTTTTCCAGCGCTTCCAGCACGACCCTGGCCCGCTCCACCACCGCCGCAGGCAGCCCAGCAAGCCGTGCTACCTGCACACCATAGGACCGATCTGCCGCTCCTTTGCGCACCTCGTGCAGGAAAATTACTTCGCCTTCCCATTCCTTAACGGCCACGGTAGCGTTCTCAACACCCCCCAGCTTGCCCGCCAATGCCGTCATTTCGTGGTAATGCGTGGCGAAAAGCGCGCGGGCGCGGTTGACATTATGCAGATGTTCCAGCGTTGCCCAGGCGATGGACAGCCCGTCATAGGTTGCTGTGCCGCGGCCGATCTCATCGAGGATGATCAGTGCCCGGTCATCGGCCTGATTGAGGATTGCGGCCGTTTCGACCATTTCCACCATGAAGGTCGACCGCCCCCGCGCCAGATCGTCGGCGGCCCCAACACGGCTGAAGAGCTGCGACACGAGGCCGATATGGGCGGATTTTGCCGGAACGAAACTGCCCGCCTGCGCCAGAAGGGCAATGAGGGCATTTTGACGGAGGAAGGTCGATTTACCGGCCATGTTCGGCCCGGTCAGCAGCCATATTGCGGGTGTATCGCCGGTAGTCATGGCGCAGTCATTGGCAATGAACGGTGCGCTTGTGCGTTTCAGCGCACGTTCCACCACCGGGTGGCGACCGCCTTCAATGATGAAGGCGCGGCTGTTGTCGATCAGGGGTTCGCACCAGTCCTCACCACGCGCGAGATCAGCAAAAGCTGCCATCAGATCAATTTCCGAAAGCGCCCGCGCGGTTGTAAAAATAGCCGGTGATACAGCAAGAATTTGCCCTTTCAAGGCGTCATAGAGCCGCTTTTCAATCTCCAACGCCCGGCCTCCGGCGTTGAGGATTCTGGTTTCCATCTCGGATAGTGGCACCGTGGTAAAGCGAACCTGATTGGCCGTGGTCTGGCGATGGATGAAGGTCTCACTCAGCGGTGCCGACAGCATTTTTTCGGCATGGGTGGCCGTCGTTTCGATGAAATAACCCAGAACGTTGTTGTGCTTGATCTTCAGGCTCTGGATACCCGTCCGGTCAATATACTCGGCCTGCATCCGGGCGATGACACCGCGGCCTTCGTCGCGAAGCTGGCGGGCTTCGTCCAGGCCCGCGTCGTATCCGGGCGCGACAAAACCGCCGTCACGGGTCAGTAAAGGCGGTTCAGCCACCAGCGCACGGTCCAGCAAAGTGACCAGATCGTCATGGCCTACAAGCGCCATTGCAGATTGGCCCAACCGGTCCGGCAAATCGGGCAGGTCCAGCCTTTGTGCGATGTCACCGGCTTGCCGCAGCCCCGCCCGTATTGCCGCCAGGTCACGCGGCCCGCCCCGGTCAAGCGCCAGCCGCGACAAGGCCCGATCCATGTCGGGCGCTTTTTTCAGGTCGCCGCGCAGATCACCGGCAAGACGAGCGTTTTCGACCAGATAGCCCACCGATGAAAGCCGCGCACGAATCTCTCTCAGATCGCGCGACGGCGACGACAGCCGCCGGTCAAGCAACCGCCCGCCACCCGCCGTCACGGTCCGGTCGATGGCGGCGATCAGTGATCCGTCGCGCCCCCCCGACAGGCTCTGGGAAATTTCCAGATTGCGGCGCGTGGCGGTGTCGATCTGAACCGTACCACCGGCACTTTCCCGCACCGGAGGGCGCAGCAACGGAAGCTTCCCGCGCTGGGTCAGATCGAGGTATTCAACAATCGCCCCCATCGCCGATAGTTCGGCGCGCTCAAAACTGCCAAACGCGTCAAGGGCGGCAACCGCATAGAGCGTGCAAAGCCGCTTTTCAGCCCCGGCGCTATCGAAGGATCCCCGCGACAGGGCTGTCAGCGCAGCGCCTGATTCATTGACTAACGCAGCACAATCCGCCTCTTTGCTGTCGCTGAAAATGATCTCCCGCGGGGACAGCCGTGCGAGTTCCGGCGCCAACCGTACCAAAGGGCAGGTCATAACCCGGAACTCGCCCGTCGAGATATCGACCCAGGCCAGCGCTGCGTCGTCCCGCACCTCGGCCCAGGCTGCCAGAAAGTTATGCCGCCGCGCCTCGAGCAGCGATTCCTCGGTCAGCGTTCCGGGTGTCACCAGCCGAACCACATCGCGCGCCACCACCGATTTCGACCCGCGTTTTTTAGCCTCCGCCGGGTCTTCCATCTGCTCGGCGATGGCGACACGAAACCCCTTGCGAATCAGCGTCAGCAAATAACCCTCGGCCGCGTGAACCGGTACACCGCACATCGGAATATCCTGCCCCAGATGCTGACCGCGCTTGGTCAGCGCAATATCGAGCGCAACAGCCGCCGCTTCGGCATCGGCAAAGAACATCTCGTAGAAATCGCCCATCCGGTAGAACAGGAGCGCATCGGGATAGCGCCCCTTGATTTCCAGAAATTGCGCCATCATCGGCGTGACTGTGCTGTTATCCGCGCTCAAACCCTGCCCCCCGGTTTCCGCCCCGACCCTACAAAACCGCCCCGCCGGGGAAAAGCGCCAAATCCACCGTGCTTGACCCCGGACAAAGTTCGGGTCCAATGGTATTGCGATCGCAGCGAGGGCAAAGATGACGATCTACAATTTCGGCTCGATCAACATCGACCACTTCTACCGCGTCGGGCACTTTCCTGGCCCCGGTGAAACGCTGGCAGCCACAAGTTACGACATTGGACTGGGCGGCAAGGGGGCCAACCAGTCTGCGGCGGCGGCGAAAGCCGGCGCGACAGTCCGCCATATCGGGGCAATAGGGTCCGACGGGGGTTGGACGCTAGAGCGGCTGGCCAAATGGGGTGTCGATACATCGCATGTCGCCCGGACCGAAACCCCGACCGGCCATGCGATCATCAATATTGATGCGACGGGCGAAAACACGATTGTGCTATTTCCCGGTGCCAACCGGACCATCCCGACCGACCTGATCGAAACCGCGCTGTCCGGTGCCAAGGCGGGCGACACCCTGCTTTTGCAGAACGAAACCAATGGACAGCTCAAAGCGGCCAGACGAGCGAAGGAGCTTGGTCTTTACAACGCCTATTCCGCGGCCCCCTTTGACGTTACGGCGGTTGAAGCGGTGCTGGGCAGCATCACCTTGCTGGCTCTCAATGCCGTCGAGGCCGATCAACTCTCGGCGGCGCTTGCCACACCGCTCGACCGGCTGGGTGTGCCGGAAATCCTTGTCACGCGCGGATCAGAGGGGGCCGAATGGCTGTGTCGGGATGGCAGCCGCGCCTTCGCGCCCGCCCATAAGGTTGATGCGGTCGACACCACCGGGGCAGGCGACACTTTTCTGGGCTATTTTGTCGCGGCGCGTGATCAGGGATTTAACGCGCAAGCCGCGTTGGATCGCGCCGCCGCCGCCGCCAGCCTCAAGGTCACGCGCCATGGCACCGCCGACGCCATCCCGACCTCGGCGGAGGTCGATGCGTTCCGCGCTCAGTGAACAAAAGGCGCGGCATCGCCCCAGAGTGCGTGCACCCTTTTGTCACGCCCGCAGGCATCACGGTAAAACTTGTAGGCCTCGGACTGCCGCTTGGGACCGTGCCGCGTCAGAATAATCCCGCTGCCCTTGTAATAGTCCTGGTGATAGCCTTCGGCCTTGTAGAATGGCCCCGCATCGACAATGGGCGTGACGATCTTCTGGCCCAACACCTTCTGCGCCTCCGCCTTGGCGGTCTCCGCCGCCGCGCGCTGATCAGCGTTCCTGACAAAAATCGCCGTGCGGTAACTGTCGCCGCGGTCACAAAACTGCCCGCCCGCATCCGTCGGATCGACCGAGCGGAAAAACAGTTCCATCAGATGCGTATAGCTGACCTTGGCCGGATCGAACCGGATTTCCACGGCCTCGTAATGTCCGGTGCCGCCTTTGCCCACCTGTTTGTAGGTCGGGTTCTCGGTCGTCCCGCCAGTATAGCCCGATACGACCTCTTTCACGCCGGGCACGGATTCGAAATCCGACTCGACACACCAGAAACATCCACCTGCAACAATAGCGGTGTCAGTGGCGGCAGCGGCGGGTCCGGCCAAAATGATCAGGGCAACCAGAATTCTCAACATCATGCTCTCCAACTCTTTCCGGCACCTGACGCGGAACCCGCGTTACAGTCCAATCATCTTCATGTGAGTGACCCCTTGGACTTGCCCGCGCACGGCGCTAGCGTGACCATGACGCGGAGGAAATCATGACCGACCCCATCACCACCCATCAGGCCGAGGAAGACGCCCGCAACGAATCGATCCTGATCTATGTCAACGGTCGTCTGCGGCCCAAATCCGAGGCCCTCGTCAGCGTCTATGATTCCGGTTTCATGCTTGGTGATGGCGTCTGGGAAGGGGTGCGGCTTTATGACGGGCGCTGGGCCTTTCTCGATGAACATATCGGGCGGCTTTTCGAGGCCGCCAAAGCCATCGATCTCGATATCAGCATGGCCCAAAATGACGTTGAAAATGCCTTGTCAGAGACGCAAAATGCCAATGGAATGGTCACGGATGCCCACGCCCGCCTGATGGTCACGCGGGGGATAAAAACCCGGCCCTTTCAGCACCCGTCGCTTAGCAAGTCCGGGCCGACGATGGTGATCATCATGGAACATTCGCAACCGAAGATTCCCCGTCCGATCCGGCTCGCCACCGTGCCGCATCTGCGCGGCTTGCCGATGACCCAGGATCCCAAGCTAAACAGCCATTCGAAACTCAACTGCATCCTCGCCTGCATCGCCGCCGAAAAGGCCGGAGCGGACGAGGCGCTGATGCTCGATGTGCACGGATTTGTGAACACCACCAATGCCTGCAACTTCTTCATCGTCAAGAAAGGCGAGGTCTGGACCTCCACCGGCGACTATTGCATGAACGGCATCACCCGCCAGAAAGTCATCGACCTCTGCCGGGCCAATGACATCCCGATTTACGAGCGGAATTTCAGCCTCGTCGATACCTATTCAGCGGATGAGGCGTTTTTGACCGGCACTTTTGGTGCCCAGACCCCGGTCAGCACGATTGACGGCCGAAAGATCGGCATCGGCCAGATGGGGCCGATGACCGAGCGCCTGCGCGGGCTTTACAAGGAACTCGTCGCGTCATGATCGGCATTTCTTCTGTTCAAAAATACCTCACGGGGGGCGCGGGGGGTGTGAACCCCCCCGCACAGACGCCGCAATCACCGGAACATCACTTATGAAAATCGCCATGTGGTCCGGCCCGCGCAACCTTTCCACCGCAATGATGTACGCCTTCGCCGCGCGCGGTGATTGTGCCGTCCGCGATGAACCTTTTTACGCCGCCTATCTCAAGGCCACCGGCCTCGATCACCCGATGGCACCTGATATCATCGCCAGTCAGGAAACCGATCCGGCGCGCGTAGCCAGAACCTGCGCGGGATCAATTCCCGGGGGAAAACCGCTTTTTTATCAAAAGCATATGACCGTCCACATGATCCCCGCCTTTGATCGCGGTTTCATGGCCTATTGCACAAGTGTCTTTCTGATTCGCCATCCGGCGCGGGTGGTGGCCAGCTATGCCGCCAAGCGCGAAGCCCCCACTTTGCTCGATATTGGTTTTGTCCAGCAGGCCGAGCTTTTCGACGAGGTGGCGCACAGGACAGGCCATGCGCCCCTTGTCGTCGACAGTCACGATATCCGCGAAAATCCAAGGGCGACGCTCGGCGTGCTATGTGTCGCGCTGGGCATTCCCTTCACCGCGAAAATGCTCCACTGGCCCGCAGGTGGCCACCCAGACGATGGGGTTTGGGCACCGCATTGGTACGGCGCCGTCCACCGCTCCACCGGATTTGCCGACCCTGAAGGGCCATTGCCGTTGCTTACAGGCGCAGATAAGCGTCTAGCCGAGGCAGCAATGCCGTATTACCAACGGCTGGCCGCGCATCGCCTCAACGTCGCAAAACACCTATGATTTTACCCGCGCATTGCGTGTCGCGATCAGTTTCAGTCGCAGCGCGTTCAGCCGGATAAACCCGGCTGCGTCCTTCTGATCGTAAGCCCCGGCGTCCTCTTCGAAAGTTACGTGCGCTTCCGAATAGAGCGAATGCTCGGACCAGCGCGCCACCGTGCGGACCGATCCCCTGTAAAGCTTGACGCGAACCGTGCCGGAAACATGTTCCTGGGACTTGTCGATCAGGGCCTGCAACATGTCGCGCTCGGGGCTGAACCAGAACCCGTTATAGATCAGTTCAGCATAACGCGGCATGATGCTGTCCTTGAGGTGCCCCGCACCGGCGTCGAGCGTGATCTGCTCGATACCACGATGCGCCTCGAGCAGGATCGTGCCGCCCGGTGTTTCATAAACCCCCCGCGATTTCATGCCGACAAAACGGTTTTCAACCAGATCGAGCCGCCCGACGCCATGCTTGCCGCCCAATTCGTTCAATCGGGTCAGGATCGTTGCAGGCGACATTGTTTCGCCGTTGATGGCGACCGCATCCCCGGCCTCGAAGGTGATTTCGACCATCTCGGGCTGATCGGGCGCATCTTCGGGGTTAACTGTCCGCTGGTAGACATAGTCCGGTGCTTCATCGCCAGGGTTTTCCAGAACCTTGCCTTCGGATGAGGTGTGCAGCAGGTTCGCGTCGACTGAAAATGGCGCTTCGCCGCGTTTGTCCTTTGCGATCGGAATCTGATTTTGTTCGGCAAACTCCAGAAGCCGTGTCCGGCTGGTCAGATCCCATTCCCGCCAGGGTGCGATAACCCGGATACCGGGGTTTAGAGCATAGGCGGACAACTCGAACCGCACCTGATCGTTGCCTTTGCCGGTTGCGCCATGGGCCACGGCGTCGGCACCGGTTTCGGCGGCAATCCTGACCAGATGTTGCGAAATCAGTGGGCGCGCAATGGACGTGCCTAACAGATAAAGCCCTTCGTAAAGCGCGTTGGCGCGAAACATCGGGAACACGAAATCGCGCACGAACTCTTCGCGCACATCGACGATATGGATGTTTTCTGGCTTGATCCCCAGCGTGATCGCCTTGGCGCGGGCGGGTTCAAGTTCTTCCCCCTGCCCGAGATCGGCGGTGAAGGTCACGACCTCACATCCATATTCGGTTTGCAGCCATTTCAGGATGATCGATGTATCGAGGCCGCCGGAATAGGCAAGCACGACTTTTTTCGGGGCGGACATGGGTAGCCTCATCTGAGCCAAGGAGTATATCGCGCTGCGGTGTATTGCGTTTTTCCCAGAGCGGCAAGTGTGGTGGCGGTCACAGACCGTGGCTAAAACAGGGTTGCTCGCCTTGACAGAAACCACCGTTCATGGACGGAAGAGTGCGAAGTTCATTGGAGGCGGAGTCATGACAGGATTTTCACAAGCAGCGCGTCAGGCGACGCTTGCATTGCGCGTCCTGTTCGATCCCACGCCGCTTCAACGCAACGATCACCTATCGGCCCGCTATGGTGCCGATATTTGGCTGAAACGCGAAGATTTGACGCCGGTGCGGAGTTACAAATTGCGCGGCGCATTCACCGCAATGCGCAAGGCAATGAGCAAGGACCCGGAACACGGGCACTTCGTCTGCGCCAGCGCGGGGAACCACGCTCAGGGCGTTGCCTATGCCTGTCGCCATTTTGGCGTCCGGGGGACGATTTTCATGCCGGTCACGACGCCGCAGCAGAAAATCGACAAGACACGCGTTTTCGGCATGGATAGTGTCGAAATTCGGCTGGTTGGCGACTACTTTGATCAAACGCTTGCCGCGGCGCAAAAATTCTGTGCGGAGGCGCAGGCGCATTTCCTTTCGCCGTTTGACGACGCCGACGTGATTGAAGGCCAGGCCAGCGTGGCTGTGGAAATTCTTGACCAACTTCCTTGCGCGCCCGATCTGGTGATTCTGCCCGTTGGGGGCGGTGGGCTTGCATCGGGGGTGACGGGCTATCTGGGCGATGCCGGTATGGATACGCGTCTTGTCTATGTTGAACCCGCCGGGGGTGCCAGCCTTGCCGCCGCGATTGCAGCGGGC
>JBATDH010000165.1:0-1823 GCA_049663365.1 Albidovulum sp.
TTCGGCCTGGCGCAAGATCGCAAGGATCTGGGGTTCGCTATATCTTGTCATCTTCATTCAGAATCTCCTCGTTCATCTTGCCGAGAAAATTCTACTTCCGCAGCCCCTTACTTTGGGGGGATTACCCTTGGTAAGGCGATAGTTTTTGAGATAAAGCCCCTGAGCGCCCTCACAGAGGCCACTGAGGGGGATGACGGCATCCGCCCGCAGAAACCACTGGATGGCCTTCGTCGCCGCGCTATAGCGGCAGCCAGGTCCGCTCCCCACCGAGGGGAACGGAGGGTTCGGTGCCCCATCGCTCGACGGACCTAGTCTAAATTTTAGCCGCAGGTCTAGGGCTACACTTAAAGTATGCGCCGCGTTCCCTGCAGCCTCGCTACAAAGTAGTTGCCAAACCGCACACCATCACATATGCTGAATGGCGGCTACTTTGAGGCAATTTCTGAATGGCAAAGGTTTCCATCTTTCGAGCTGCAGCGGCGTGCGCACTCGCAGGCGTAGATAACAAGCGCTTCAATGAAGCGGTTGCGAAGGAGCTTTATCCCTGCGCACCGGCGGCCAGGCGGGGAAGCGCACGCAAATTCACTGAAGCCGATGTCGTGGCCCTCTTTGTTTATGCGCGGCTGCTTGAACAAGAGATGTCCCAACGATTGGCAGGCCAAATTGCATGCCAAGTGAGATCAAAGATCGAGGAAGACCCTGAAGCAGACGAAGTTCGAGTTCTTAAGTTTGAAGAGCATGGGAAGGAAAGGATTGGTCCGAAGCACAAGAACCACGATGCTGCGTATTCGGCGCATATCCACTGGGTCTTCGATGTCGGAGGAATACGAAAATATATTCGCGCCGCATCAGACGCTCTGGCAAAGGTTTGAGAATATTCTGATGGCCAACGCAAACCTCAATATCAGCGTTATTGAAAAGCGGATGCTGAATCAATCTGAGGCGGCGGACTATACCGGCATCCCCGTCAAGCACTTTAGGTCACCGACTCGTAAGTTCGCAACCAGATGCGCAATGAAGCGAGTTGGACGGATGCGAGGAAATTGTCGTCGCGCTTGTCGTAGCGGGTGGCTACGGAACGGAAGTGTTTGAGTTTGCTGAAGAATCTCTCGAGCTGATTGCGCTTTTTGTAGAGTTCCGGGTCAAAGGCGGGTCGTCTCTTTCGTGTCGGCATGAGCCGGATGTTCGCGATGACACCGCGCTCGGCAAGGCAGTCACGCAGCCCGTCACTGTCGTAGGCGCGGTCGCCGAGCAGGGTTTGGCCCGCGCCGACGGTGCCGTACATGTCCGCTGCGGATCGCCCGTCATGGGCTTGGCCCTCGGTCAGTTTGAGCAGGATCGGGCGGCCGAGGGCATCGACCAACGCATGGATCTTGGTGGTCAGCCCGCCGCGCGAGCGACCCATGCAATCGGATCGCCCCCCTTTTTCGGGCCGTTCGCCCCGTGTTGGTGGACCCGGATCGAGGACGAGTCGATCATCTGGATGTCACCATCGTAAGCCTTTGATACGCCTTCCAGAATACGCGCCCAGTGGCCTGCCTTGCGCCACCTGTTGAACCGGTTCACGCAGGTCGTGTACGGGCCATAGCGCACCGGAATGTCAGCCCACGGCGCACCCGTCCTGAGACGCCAGAATATACCGTTCAGCACACGTCGATCGTCCACACGTTTCACCCCACGCGACTTCTGAGGCAACAGCGGCTGGATCACCGACCACTCAAAATCCGATAGATCGAAACGTCCCATAACGCCCTCCCGCCCTTTCGCAGGAGTGAAGCACAAATCGTACAGACCGTGAATCCCATTTATGGGTATGTCACCTA
>JBATDH010000166.1:0-4418 GCA_049663365.1 Albidovulum sp.
GCGCCACAACCCGTTCGCGAATGTCCAAAGATAGTGATTTGCCCATGATCCACCTCCAAATATGGTGAATCACAAATCAGCACGTCTGGGAATCCTCTCGATTCAGATTATCCGGACGGCGCTCTAGCGGCGGACGGGGTTCCCTTATCCCACGGTCTTGGTGACGGGGATGCAAAGGGCGGTGAAATAGTTCAGGACGGGCAAGGCCAGACCATGGTTCACCAAATGGCCGATTGCCCATCCTTGGTCAAACGCGCAAGGGGCAGGCTTTGCTTGCGCGATAGATGCCTGCTGCGCGAATGCTTGTGGCTATTGCAACCGCCCGATGCGTTCAGTCAACAGGCGATAGAACCCGTCAGCATCCACGCCGCCCATGAACATGGCATTGGCTGTGCGCCCAGTGACACCCCACCAGTCTGCTACCGTCATGCCTTGGGTGAAATCGCCTTTGGTCTCGATCTCTACGTTGACGTGGCGGCCCGAAAACAAATCCGGCTTCAGCAAATAGGCGATGACGCAGGGATCATGCAGCGGCGCACCCTGGCTGCCATATTTGGCCATATCGTAGCGTTCAAAGAAATCGGTCCAGCTTGCCACGGCATGACCCGCATTGTTGCCCAAGGTACGGAAGGATTCGATGCGCGACCGGGTGGTCAGCACCTTATGGGTCACGTCGAGCGGCATGACTACCAGAGGGACGCCGGATTTTAATACGATTTCAGCGGCTTCCGGGTCGACATAAATGTTGAATTCCGCCGCCGGGGTGATGTTGCCAACTTCGAAATAGGCACCACCCATCAAAACGATCTCGGCCACGCGGCTGACGATGTCCGGGGCGCGCAAGAATGCAGTGGCGATATTGGTCAAGGGCCCTAACGGGCAGAGCGTGACGCTGCCTGCCGCCTGTTTTCGCAGCGTATCAATCAGGAAATCGACGGCATGGCCTTCGGCCAGCGGCATTTTCGGATCGGGCAGGCTGATGCCGTCGAGACCGGTTTTGCCGTGAACATGTTCCGCCGTCACCAGTTTGCGGCTCATGGGGCGGTCGCATCCGGCATGGACCGGCATGTCGTGGCACTCGGCCAGTTCACAGATTATCCGGGCATTCCTGGCGGTCAAATCCAGCGGCACATTGCCCGCAACCGCCGTGATGCCCAGAACGTCCAGTTCCGGCGAGGCCAAAGCCAGCAAGATCGCCACGGCGTCATCCTGGCCGGGATCGGTGTCAATGATGATCTTGCGGGCCTGGTGCATGGCGGTCTCCGAATGGGCGGACGAATCGCACCCTAAACCGACTGGATCGGGACTTGTATGGGAATTCGTTCGCCCCTGATCCGGCCCATCTGGTCAGGGACGAACAGGATCAGCCGTCGAAGTTTACCTCTTCCATCAGACGCAGCGCCTCGGGCCGCTTGGCCGCGACATCCATCAGGTTGACGCTGTCGGGGGTGAATTCGCCCCAACTGGCGACAAGGGCAGATCGCGCAACGCCGGGTTTGACCGGGAATTCGTGGTTGATTTCGGCATAGATCGCCTGGGCGGCATCTGATGAAAGAAACTCCATCAGTTTCAGCGCATTGTCATGGTTGGGGGCGGCTTTTGTCATGGCCACGCCCGAAACATTCACATGGGTGCCGCCGGTTTCGAACGTCGGATAGATGATGCGTACCGAATTGGCCCATTCCGTCTGCTCCGGATCGGCCAGCATTTCGCCCATGTAATAGGTATTGCCCAGCGAGATATCGCATTCGCCGACCCAGATCGACTTTACCTGCGCGCGGTCCGAACCGGCGGGCTTGTGCGCCAGATTCGCCTTGACCGCACTGGCCCAGTTCTTGGCGGCCTCGCTGCCGTCATGCACGATCATCGCGGCCAGCAGGCCAAGGTTGTAGTCATGGGTGCCGGGGCGCGTGCAAATCCGGCCTTTCCATTTGGGATTGGCCAGATCTTCATAAGTCGTCACCTCGCCATCCTTCACCCGGTCGCGGCTGGCATAGACGATGCGGGCGCGGCTGGTCAGACCGAACCACTGATCACCGGGGTCGCGGAATTCCGCAGGGATATTGGCGTTCAGGACATCCGAATGAACCGGCTGCGTCACCCCGGCGTCAACCACCTGCGCAAGCCGCGCGATATCCACCGTCATGACCAGATCGGCGGGGCTGCGGTCGCCTTCGCTTTGCAACCGTTCGACCATGCCCTTGTCGACATAGGCGACATTGACGTCGATCCCGGTTTCGGCGGTAAAGGCGTCGAAAAGCGGTTGCACGAGTTCGGGCTGGCGATGTGAATAGACATTCACTTCACTGGCGGCCACGGGTGCGCTCAGCGACAGAAGGACGAGTATGGGGAAGGGTGCACAGGCGCGCATTGTTGACTCCTTTAGTCGGATTATTCACGCGCTTATTTCTGAAAAACGGGGCGCCGTCAATGCCTGATAAAACAAGTCAGGAAATTTTAGGTCAGGACTTCTCGGCCAGTTTGGCGGCATCCCAAAGCGCATCCATTTCGGCGAGATTGGATTCTTGTGGCGTTTTGCCCGTTTGCGCCAACGCCGCTTCCACCGCGCCAAATCTGCGGGTGAATTTTGTATTTGCCGCGCGCAGTGCCGCTTCGGGGTCGATTTTCAGATGTCGTGCCAGGTTGGTAACAACGAAAAGCAGATCACCGAATTCCTCGAAAACCTCGGCGTCGCCAAGGCTTGCCTGCGCGTCGGCCAATTCGCCCGCCTCTTCGACGATCTTGTCAAGCACCTCGGCGGTTGACGGCCAGTCAAAGCCCACGCGCGCCGCACGGTTTTGCAGCTTGATGGCGCGGGTCAGGGCCGGCAGGTTCTTTGCGACGCCATCAAGCACGCCCGATCTGGCCTGACCGGACCGCTCACCGGCCTTTATGGCTTCCCAATCCCGGCTTTGCTGGATCGCGGTCTTGTCGCGGCTTTCGCTGCCAAAGACATGCGGATGCCGCGAAACCATCTTGTCCGAAATGCCTTTGACAACGGAATCAAAGCTGAACAGGCCTTTTTCCGCCCCCATCTGGGCGTGGTAGACCGTCTGGAACAGCAAATCCCCCAGCTCGCCTGCCAGGTCCGTCATGGCACCGCGTTCGATGGCGTCGGCGACCTCATAGGCCTCTTCGATCGTATAGGGGGCGATGGTGGCGAAATCCTGTTCGATATCCCAGGGACAGCCGGTTTCGGGGTCGCGCAACCGCGCCATAATTTCCAGCAGCCTCGGCACCCCGCCCTCGGGGTCAAGGCAAAGCCTCTGGCTGGTCTCCGGGTCATGGGGCATTGGCACATCCTTTTGGTCATGCGGCATTCCGGCCAGAATAAGACCGCCTGGCTGGCAGGCCCATACATGCCACGCAGACCGGTCGGTTTGGAAGGGCTGGCTTTCCGCCTGGGTTTCGCCGATACATTGCGCATAATTCCGCCCTTGTCGTCCCCGGCCGGGGACGGAGTGGCAAATCAAAGCATGAGGTACTGGCGATGGCCCTTGAGGATGCGAAAAAACAGGTTGATCTGGCCTTCACATCGCACGAACGCCGTGGGCTTGCCTTTGAAAATGCCTTTGGAGGTGCCACCAGCTTTTTGCGCCGCCGCTATAGCAAGGATTTGACCTGCGTTGATCTGGCCATCACCGGTGTGCCGTTTGATCAGGCGGTCACGCACCGCCCCGGCACGCGGTTCGGGCCGCGCGCGGTGCGCGAGGCCAGCGCCCTGCAACCCTTTGATCCGCCCTACGGCTGGCCGTTCAGCCCGCTGGAAGAGTTCGACATCATTGACTATGGCGATCTGGCTTTTGATTACGCGATGACATCGGCCTTTCCCGAGGCTTTGACCGAGCACATCCGGGGAATTCTGAACGCCGGTGTCGGCACCGTCACACTGGGCGGTGATCACTACATTTCCTTCCCGATTCTAAAAGCTTACGCCGAGAAGTTCGGGCCGGTTTCGCTTTTGCATTTCGATGCGCATTCCGACACCTGGGTCGATGACGATTTCGCCCGGATCGACCATGGCACGATGTTCTACAAAGCGGTGAAATCGGGTGTGATTGATCCCAAGACTTCAGTGCAGGTGGGCATCAGAACCCATAATGACGACTTCATGGGCGTCAATGTGATCGACGCGCGCGAAGTCCATGAAACCGGTGCCGCCGCCGTCACCGAAAAGATACGCAGCATCGTCGGAAACCGGCCCACCTATCTGACCTTCGACATCGACTGCCTTGATCCGGCCTTCGCGCCGGGCACCGGCACACCGGTCTGGGGGGGGCTTGCGACCTGGCAGGTGGCGGCGATCCTGCGCGATCTGGCGGGGATCAATCTGGTTGGTGGCGATGTGGTCGAGGTATCGCCGCCCTATGATACCACAGGGGCCACGGCCATTGCCGGGGCGCATGTAGCGCATGAAC
>JBATDH010000167.1:0-4157 GCA_049663365.1 Albidovulum sp.
GCGCCACAACCCGTTCGCGAATGTCCAAAGATAGTGATTTGCCCATGATCCACCTCCAAATATGGTGAATCACAAATCAGCACGTCTGGGAATCCTCTCGATTCAGATTATCCGGACGGCGCTCTAGATGTCGAAATTGTAACTTCGATTTCGCAAAGCATAGAATCTACAATTTCCAATATACTTTCTGGTGTCGCAATACCGTTGCCGCCACTCAAATAATCATTGATTGCATATTCGGCGTTTTTTGCAAAGTTTCCCAACATTTCAAAACCAACACTCGTGGCAATTCCGCTGATCTTGTGAGCTTCAGCTGCCAACTGAATTAGCGGCTCGTGATCTTCGGATGAAGAGTCAAATTGATCAGCCCAGTTTTCAAGAGCTTGAAGATTCTCTTTCAGACGATTAATGAAGTTCACTCGGATTTTTGCGATCGCAACGTCAAGCGCACTGCTGACTACGTCTGGTTTGGTCTGCTCCGCCATGGCTATTCCTTGGAGTGCCCTTTTGTTACTGACACCGTTTTTCTGAACGGTAGCCAACGCGTTCCGGCATGGTCGGTCTCGGATCTTCCTGACATCTTTTGTTCAACATTTGAAATTGCATGATCAATCCGTGCCAATGGGCCGCCAAGTGACAAGAACGTGTGTCTCTGTGGTTCGCTCATCAGGATGGACATCTTACACCATTTGCCATCTGCATATCGGAACCCTTGCTCGTCTATGGATGCCTGGATTGACGTACGCAGATCACCGGCGGATTCAAAAGCTGCCCGATCAACCACGCAGGCAAAATTTCCATTGCCCTCATACGCAACCAGAAACCGACCGCCAGTCAAGCTTTCGGTAATGATTTCAGCTATGTCGGTAAGTGTATCAATGAGGTCGACCTTGCTGTAGCGTTCGTAAAGATCTTTGAATTCGGCAATCTTGATGGCAAAAACGAAGGATTTCAATGCATCGATACGTGACAGTTGCAGCAGGTAATTATCTAGAATGGCAGCATCCACAACGCCTGGGATGTTTTCAATAGTCACCGGTGAATCAATTTCAAAATGCCTTTCTGCCTCTATTTGATCCCGCAATTTTTTAACCGCAGATAACTTGTCTGAAACTGCACGATTTGAGCTATTCAATTTCAATGCGATCTTTATTCTGGTCACAAGCTCCATTTTATCAAATGGTTTTGTCACATAGTCGGTCGCTCCAGCAAGAAATGCGTTATCAATGTAGGATTTCTCAGACATTGCCGTGATCATTATTATCGGCGTCGTTTGGTATTTCGGCATCAAGCGAACGATCTTGCAAAGTTCAATACCATCTAATTCTGGCATCTGTATATCCAGTAATATCGATTCGAAAGCCGCATTGGGATTGTTCATTTCATGAAGCGCCAAAGCGCCTGAAGTCACCGTTGTGACGTCCGAATAACCTGCATCATTCAGAATGGCCGTCAGCATATCAAGTTGTAATTGGTCGTCATCAACCGCAAGTATTTTCATCTTTGGGCCTTCATGGGATGTTGTCCAAGTCGGCGGAGTTTGGCCCCGCGCGTCGATTCACTCGTACGTCAAGCTCGTGAATGTGCCTGTCGAGCATGCCTCTTACTTTCTTTGAAGGTGGTGGTTTCCGCTGCAGGTTGCAAGTGGATCCCAGTTGAACGCGCCCAGTGTTGCACAAATTCACGTCGATGCGGGCACGACCCGCGCGTATCTTGAAAGCCAAAATCTGGTTGCGGATTCTTATCAGTTTCGCTCCAGACGTGGCCAACGTGACCCGCTGTGATTTTGTTCGACTACGAGGCAAGCGCCGAATTTCAGGCACGGCGGCGTTCGCTTACTTGTGCTGAAGGGCTGACAGCTTCCTGCGCGTCGTTGTCGGACAACACGGTAGCAAGCGGCAGGGCAATCCAGAATCTGGTGCCCTTTTCTAGTTCGCTGGAAACACCGATACTACCGTCCAATGCCTCAATGATGCCGCGCGAAATGGCCAATCCCATGCCAGTGCCGCCTTTCTTGCGCGTTGAGGACGGATCGACCTGCGAGAAGGGCATGAATACGTTATCAAGTTCGCTTTCCGGAATTCCGCATCCAGTGTCGGTTATATTGATTTGGGCCATTTCCCCCAGGACACGGGTTGTCACTTCTACGGTGCCGGTTTCCGTGAATTTTACGGCATTTCCGACGATCTCTCTCAAGACCTGCTTCAAACGCCGCGGGTCAGCCATGACGACAATTTCGTCTGGCGCGAAGTCTAGCCTGACTCCCTTTTCTTCGGCTGCGGGTCCAAACTTTTCATATAACTCGTCAAATATCCCTTGTATCCGCGTCGGTTCGGGGAACAGGCGCATCTTTCCGGTTTCGATTGCCTCAAAATCAAGAAGATCTTCGATAAGCGATATGAGGTCCTGCGCCGAATTGACAACTTTTCCGGCGAGGCTGAAAAACCGATCCAGGACGGATTCTGCTTGTGGCGTAAGTTCGGATAGCTGTGCCGCAGGATCATTGAGAGCATTTCGCAGGCCTCGGACCTCTGGCAAGGCCGATCCGTTCGCAAGCAGTTTTGCATAGCCGAGAATGACGGTTAACGGCGTGCGGAGTTCGTGGCTGAGATTGCTTATGAAGTCCGACTTGGCCTGGCTTGCCAATTCCGCAGCATCCTTGGCGGCCTTCAATTCGGTAATATCCGCACGCAAACCAACAGTGCCACCATCTGCGGTTCGCCGCTCGGCAACTTTCAGCCATCGCCCATCGGACTGGGGAAGCTCAATGGTCTGCCTAGCCGCACGATGAGTTTCAATCCGCTTGGCCCGCCACTCGTTTACATCACCGATTGCCTCAGGATATTCGCCTCGCTTCAGGCCCTCATCAATGATCTGTCGGAAAGTCACACCGGGAACAATAAACTCGCTCATCCCGGGAAAAGAGTTCTTGTATTTGCTATTGCAGAGCACAAGCTGGTCTTGTGAATCAAACAGTACAAATTCGTCGTCGATTGCCTCTAAAGCCAAATGCAATCTCTTTTGGGCAAGATTTCTCGCTTTCAGCAATCGGCCAAAATACATGAGGGCGAAAAGCGCGAACAAGCAAAAAGCGGCGTAGAGTCCCCTGAATATGCTCGCATTTGGTGCGGACGTGGGCCAACCTCCGGTTGGAACGGCTGCAAGCATCCAGTATGAGTTTCCACCGAGCGGAACCTTCGCCCATATCGGGTCATTGGCGAAAATATCGGAATCTCCCTGGAATACCTTGCCGACCATGTCGGTTCCTGTGCCGCCTCTGAGCGCAATATCGATACCGCTGCCCAGATCATTAACGCCAGCATGAGAAAACAGTACGTTCGCGTCCTGGACGATGGAATAGATGCCCCAATAAGTTGGCGCCATACCATTGATCTTGTGCCATGAAACCGGCACACGAATGATGATCCCCACCCCCCCCTGAACCAGTGGCAGCGGACCCGAAATCATTTCCTTTCCGGATTCCAATACCTTTCCCACCGCCTTGAGCTGCGCCGGAGACTGACGGTAATCAAATCCGAGCACCTTCTCGTTCGTGCCCTTGGGATACACGTATCGGACCACTAGATCGGGAGCGGCAGCCATATTCAATATTCCGGATTCACCTGCACTCATTGCGCGCGCGCGCATCGTACCTTTGTTGAGACATGTTTGGATCTTCGTCGAGAAGAGCCGCCATCCCCCGCGCCAGGAAAAGCGACTTTGCAACCTCCCCACCCAGCCGCGCCGATACCGTTGCTACCGATTGCGCGACAGAACTTCGGACATCTGCAATATGACGATCGTAGAAAAGGCGGTCGATCTGAACGCCTGCCATGAAACATGCCGTCAGAAACAGAAGGCTGAAAATTACCCCGGCATATCGCCCAATGACAGGTAGAGGTTTCATTGAGAGTGGCTTCTTCTAATGCAGTTGATTTTTTCCAAACGCCCGACTGAATTTTACTTTCATTCAGTTCAGCACACACTCAGTTCGTCAAACAAATAGCGTGATTTCAGTATACGCATCCACAAGAAGAATTGAAAGATATAAATTCAATTTTCAAGGGTTTCCGGCGCGTAAACCGATTTTTCAAAAGGCATTCGGATAGCCAAAATTGTCAGTGGATTTTTGCTCCAGAGAATCTGCGGCCAACGGT
>JBATDH010000168.1:0-9490 GCA_049663365.1 Albidovulum sp.
ACACCGGGTGCCGCACCAGAAACGGGGCCATGCCAAGACCCGTAGAATTGCCAACCCCGAGCCTGCGGCGCAAATCCGGTGCCATTTTGACGGCGGTTTTTCCACCGCGCACCGCCGCCAGATGTTCAACCAGATCGACGGTGAACGCCCGCGTCAGCCAGACCGAAAGCATCTCCATCTGGAAGGGTCCACGCGCCTCTGGCCGCATTTGCAGAACCGACCTGTCCGCCGCACCGAACTTCCCCGATCCATATACCGCCGTGGTCCGCATCAGGTAACCGACAGCATCAAGCTCTTCGGCATCCGGCTGGTGCCCTTCGGCAAGTCTTTCAACCACATAGTTGAATAGGCGCACAGAGTGGTTGGCCCGGCTGAGGGAAAGCTCGCTTGGCCCGATCCGGCCAGCTTCCTGCAACGGCACATTGGCCGCAAGCCGGTTCAAGTCGGCCTCTGACGGCGTGCCGTCAAATAGGGCAAATGTCGCATCCCATGCGGTCGCAATCACCCGATCAGTCCGCATATCGGCCGGAAGATCATGGGCGAAGGCAACCAGCGAATAGGTGCGTTCAGGCCCAATCGCGCGGTAAACCGCGCGGCCAACACCCTTGGCATCCATCTGCCAGACCGGGCGGTCGAAGGCCCAGTTTTCATCCTTCATCCGACGCAAGAGCACCCGCAAGAACGACAACCGCGTCGGATGGGCACTGCCCATGCGGGCCAGCCGCATGACTGTCGCCGGTTCGCGGCGAAACGCCGTGCTGTCTACGCGATGTCCTGCCAACTCTTGCGCCATCATATCCCCTCCAATTCCCTTGCCGCGACGGCATTCCGCGCGGTCGTAGCTTTACGCCGGACCAAACCCCGAAGCGAAAAAGCGGTGCCAGTTACCGCCCATGACGGCCGCGATTTCTGTGTCGGACATGCCCACGGATTTCAGCGCATCGGCGATGTTACTAAAATCGCGATTGTCGTTGAACCACTTTGGCATCGGCGGAAATCCCGGTGTTGCCGCACTTCCTTCGCCATAGTCGATTTTCTTGGTCCAGCGCCCGACGCGCATCCATTCGACAATACTGTCGGGCTGATCTTGGCAAAGGTCGGTGCCAATGCCGATATGCTCTATGCCCATCAAATCCGCTGTGCGCGCGATCATCTGGCAAAAATCGCCAATCGTGCAGGCCGCGCCGCCTTTCAGATGATGCGGATAGACTGAAAACCCCAACATGCCACCGCGCGCGGCCAAGGCCTTCAGCACCGTTTCGGATTTGTTGCGCAGCGCCGGGTGCCAACCATGCGGGTTTGCATGGGTGATCGCGATGGGCCGGGACGAATGCTCAATCGCTTCCAGCGTGGACCGTTCGCCTGAATGGCTCATATCGACAACCATGCCGACGCGGTTCATCTCGGCCACGACTTCGCGGCCCATCCGCGTCAGACCGGTATCGTCCGCCTCATAGCAACCCGTCGCAAGCAGGGACTGGTTGTTATAGGTCAGTTGCATGAAGCGCAAGCCAAGCCGGTGCAGCACCTCTACCAGCCCGATGTCGTCCTCGATCATCGACGGGTTCTGCGACCCGAAGAAGATCGCCGTGCGGCCCGTGTTGCGGGCCTTTTGGATGTCATCGGCGGTAAAGCCCTGAAAGATCAGATCGGGAAACTGTTCAAACCAACGGTTCCAGCGTTCGATCTGTAACACCGTTTCGCGAAAGGTCTCGTGATAGGTGATGGTGACATGCACGGCATCGACGCCGCCTTCGCGCATCTGGCGGAAGATATTTTCCGACCAGTTGGCGTATTGCAGCCCGTCGATCAGCGGCCTCATTCCGGGCGGCCTGCCGCCACATAGGCGGTCTTGACGGTGGTATAGAATTCAGCCGCATAGGACCCCTGTTCGCGCGGGCCAAACGACGATGATCCGCGCCCGCCGAAGGGCACATGGTAATCCGTCCCCGCCGTCGGCAGGTTCACCATCACGCAGCCCGCGCGCATATTGGCACGGAAGTGGCTGGCCCGCGCCAGACTGCGGGTCATGATCCCGGCGGTCAGGCCAAATTCGCTGTCATTGGCGGTGGCGAGCGCTTCATCATAGCTGCCGACTTTCATCACGCAGGTAATGGGTGCGAACATCTCTTCGCGGTTGATGCGCATGTCGTTTTTTGTGTTGGCGAAGACCGTCGGGGCCATATAGTAGCCCTCGGTCGCGCGCTCCAGCCGCTCACCTCCACACAGCAATTCCGCGCCCTCGGCCTTGCCGAGGCCGATATAGTCGAGGTTCTGTTTCAACTGGCCCTCGCTGACCACCGGCCCGATCTGTGTACCATCTTCCAGCGCGTGAGCGACTTTGAGCGCATTCGCCGCCCTGACCAATCCGTCGACAAACACGTCATGCACTTTCTCATGCACGATCAGGCGGCTGGCGGCGGTGCATTTCTGCCCTGTTCCGCCAAAGGCCGCCCCCGAGGCATGGGCAACCGCCAGATCGAGATCGGCGTCATCCATAATGATCATCGGGTTTTTTGACCCCATTTCCATCTGCACCTTGGTCATGTTCGCCATGGCCGCGCCCGCAATACCGCGCCCGACAGGGACGGACCCGGTAAAGCTGATCGCATCCACTCCGCGGCTTTCCACCAGCCGCTGGCCGACCGAACGGCCCGATCCGGTGACGAGGTTGAAAAGACCGGCGGGCATGTCCTGCTTGGCGATCACTTCGGTCAGCATCACCGCCGAGGCAGGCGTCACATTCGCCGGTTTCCACACAACAGCGTTGCCAAAGGCCAGCGCGGGCGCGATTTTCCAGGCGGGCGTTGCAACCGGGAAGTTCCAGGGAGAAATGACAGCGACAACGCCGACCGGTTCGCGGCGCACATCAATTTCGATGCCGGGACGCACACTTTCGGCCAGATCACCCTGATTGCGCAGCACTTCGGCGGCGTAATAGGTAAAAAACTGCCCGGCGCGATACACCTCGCCCTTGCCTTCGGCGGCAGGCTTGCCCTCTTCACGCGCGATCATCTGACCAATTTCACCGGCGCGTGCCATCAACTCCGTTCCAATGGCCATCAACACGTCGTGACGTTTCTGGATACCGGCGGCCCACCAGATCGGCTGGGCCTTGCGCGCGGCGGCGAGTGCGTCATCCAGTTGCACAGCACTGGCCTGAGCATAACACCCTATCAGGTCCGACACGTCAGACGGGTTGCGGTTTTCTATTTCGCTTTCGCCCGTCTGCCACTGCCCTGCGATATAAAGCCCGGTTTGCTGTGCCATGACGTTCCCTCATCTTTGATTTCTCCTTTTCTAGTGCCATAGCTTCCTTCAGACAATCTTGAATTTCTTAAGATAATTTCAGATACTCTGAACATGATGTTGAAACTTGAAATGATGCGCTGTTTTCGTGCGGTCGCCAGCGAAGGCACTTTGGCAGGTGCCGCCATGGCGCTTGGGCGCACCCCATCGGCGATTTCCATGATGCTCAAGCAATTTGAAGAACATCTGGGCGCACCGCTTTTTGAAACTGACCGGAAAAACCGCCTGACGCCACTCGGTCTGCGCGTTCTCGAAGAGGCGACCCGCGCAACAGACACTTTTGACCGCGCAACCGAGGCAATCAAACGCCATGCCCTTTCCACGGCAGGGACCGTGCGCATCGCCACCGTCCCGTCAGCCGCGACAGGCATTCTTCCCGATGCCATCCGCGCCTTTCGGCAAATGCGCCCTGACGTGCGGCTTGAAGTCAGTGATGTCGACAGTGCCGCGGTCATTTCCCATCTTCAATTTGACAGGGCCGATATCGGCATCGCCTCCGGCCCGTCCGGGCCCGATATCGACAGCGAAGTTTTTGCAAGCGACCGGCTGGGCATTGTCTGCCGGCAGGAAAGCCCGATCATGAAAGCCGGGCAAGCCGTCAGTTGGGAAATGCTTGGACTTGAGCCCTTTATCAGCAATCCGCTGTGCAACCTGGTCGATCATCCAACAGTCCGGCACCTGACGGCGACATGCCTTCTCGCCGCCCGCAACACCACGACACTCATTTCGTTCGTTCGCAGTGGATTTGGTGCGACTGTTTTGCCCCAACGGGTTCTGCTTGGCGAAACATCGGAGTTGGCCTTCTTGTCACCGGATGAGCCTGTCGTGGAGCGTGTATTGAAAATACTCACCAGCCGACACCGTCACCCAAGCCCGGCGACCCAAGCATTTCGCAGCGTTGTTTTGGCCACAGCCAGAACAACGTGACCGAAAACACCCTGTTCGAAACCACTTCTCATTCGCAACATCACCCTGCTTTTTTAGGGGGCAACTATTGACCTTTTGCCTTTTCGCCCCAATTTCTGATAGTTGACGTCGACGGCAGGGGATTTGGGAACTTTCGTCCCCAGATTTCACGACAAAGCTTTGTAAAATCAGGAAATTTGGTCAATGGCCACGCGATTCAGAGTACATAGGTTTTTTGCGATCATTGTGTTCATCGCGGCGGCGGCCTGGGTCAGCACCGGAAAATTTGCCTCTGTCGGCAGCGAGGAGGCACATGCTGCACCCGCCGAGGCCAGCGAACCAAAGGCTGCCGCAGACACAACAAGCGCCAAGCTGAGAACGGTTGCGGTGATTACACCCGTCTTTGCAGATCACGCGCGTGAAATTCGTGTCTCCGGTGCGACCGGCGCAGACAAACGCGCCGTCTTGGCGGCGCGATCCAGCGGTATAATATCCGCGCTAAATGTGGCGCAGGGCGATGTAGTAAAAGCGGCTCAGGTCGTCATCACACTCGAAGGCTCAGATGTCGCGGCGGCGGTGACAACAGCCGAGGCTACCCTGGCCCAGCGCACACAGGAACTGGTTGTTGCAGAAAAGCTTTTTGCACGTGGCAATACTGCTGAATTGCAATTGATCGGTGTGCGGGCCGACAAAGCCGCCGCCGAAGCTCAGTTAAGCCAGGCACTTGCAGCCGCTGACAGATTAAACCTGCGCACCCCTTTTTCCGGCGTGGTGGATAATGTCAGTGTGGAGCTTGGCGAATGGGTACAGACGGGCACCCCGATTGCGACCATTCTTGCGCTCGACCCCATCGTGGTGCGCGCAGAGGTCAGCGAGCTGGACGTTGGCTATGTCAACACGGGTGACAGAGCTATCGTCCGGTTGGTCAGCGGTGTCGAAATGGAAGGCACCGTGCGGTTTCTGGCACGCGAAGCCTCGCCTCTGACCCGCACTTTCCCGGTCGAAGTCGCCTTGCCCAACCCCGACCGCGCTATCCCGTCCGGGATGACGGCCGAGATCCGGCTTTTCACCCGCCCGATTCGATCCGTAACGGTGCCACGTTCGATCATTACCCTGTCAACTGCTGGCGAAATAGGGTTACGGGTTGTGAATGCCGGGAATGTCACCGGCTTCGTCCCCGTCAAGCTGATCGACGATACGCCCGACGGGTTGGTTGTCACCGGAGTTCCAGAAGACGCCCGCATTGTCGTCTCGGGCCAGGATCTGGTGCGCGACGGCGAAACTGTCAGCGTTGTGAACAGTACCGATAGCGTCGCCATGCCTGCCGCCCCATCGGAATGAACGGCCTATACCCATGAAACTGGTTGAAACCGCCATTCGCAATGCCCGGCTGACCCTGTCGGTGCTGATCTTCCTGATGCTGGCCGGGGCACTGGCCTATCAGTCGATCCCCAAAGAAGCCGAACCGGATATCCAGATTCCGATCATTTATGTCAGCATGGGCTATCAGGGCATTTCGCCCGAAGATTCCGAACGTCTGCTGCTGCGGCCGATGGAAACGGCGCTGAAATCCATTGCCGGGATCAAAAAGATGTCATCGACCGCCTATCAGGGCGGTGGCAACGTGCTGCTCGAGTTTCAGGCCGGTGCCGATCTTGGCAAGGCGCTTGAGGATGTTCGCAGCAAGGTTTCACAAGCGAAACGGGATTTGCCGACGGACGCCGACGAACCGACCGTGAATGAGGTGAATATCTCGGAATTTCCGGTACTGGTCGTTACACTTTCAGGCGACGTACCCGAACGTATCCTGACCCGCGCGGGGCGTGAGTTGCGCGACCGCATCGAAGAAATCCCCGGAGTTCTCGATGCTGCCTTGCAAGGAGTGCGCGATGATCTGGTCGAAGTGATCGTTGACCCGGCAAAGCTGTCTTCCTACGGGCTTCGGCCCGATACTCTGATCGCGGGCGTTGCGGCCAACAATCAACTCATTGCAGCCGGCGCGCTGGAAGGGACCGAGGGCCGCTATGCCATCAAAGTCCCGTCATTGCTCGAAAACATCGAAGACATCGCCAACCTGCCCGTCATTTCCAACGAAACAGCGATTGTGCGGGCCCGCGATCTTGCCGCCATTCGCGCAACGCAGAAAGACCCCGAAACCATCACCCGGCTTGACGGTGTGCCCGCCGTGGCCATCGAAGTGTCAAAGCGCACCGGCGCCAATCTGATCGAAACCGTGGACAAGGTGAAAGTCGTGACCGCCGAGTTTCAGAAACTGCTGCCAGAGGGGACAGTGGTTTCCTTCAGCCAGGACAAGTCGACCACCATCCGGCAAATGCTGTCAGACCTGCAAAACTCGGTCCTGACGGCGGTAATTCTGGTCTTTATCGTCATCCTCTATGCCCTGTCGGGCCGCGCCTCGCTGCTGATCGGACTGGCCATTCCGGCCTCGTTCCTGATGGGCATTCTGGCCTTGTCGCTGGCCGGGCTGACCGTCAACATCGTCGTGCTCTTCAGTCTCATTCTTGCGGTCGGGATGTTGGTCGATGACGCGATCATCGTCACGGAATATGCCGAAAGGCGTATGTCGGAAGGCATGGAGAAGCGCGACGCATTTGCAATGGCATCGCACAAGATGACCGGACCGGTGGTTGCCGCCACGATGACGCGGGTTGCCGCGTTTTCACCGCTGCTTTTCTGGCCCGGCATTGTCGGCGAGTTCATGAAATACATGCCGATAACGCTGATCGCGACATTGTCGGCCTCGATGCTCTATGCGCTGATCTTCGCGCCGACGCTGGGGGCCATCATTGCCAAACCCGTCAAGGAAGAGGCTGCGGCCAAGGACGGTCTTTACATGCGCGTCGTCGCACGGGCCATCCGGCACCCGTTTCTGGTCATTTTCGCGACATTGAGCCTGCTGGTCGCCGTGCCCTATGCCTATGGCAAATATGGCAGCGGGGTTGAGTTTTTTCCGAATGTCGAACCAGATTACGGTCTGCTTTATGTCCATGCCCGCGGCAATCTGTCGATCAATGAAAAGGACGCGCTGACCCGTCAGGCAGAAGAACGCATTCTCGGCTGGCCCGGCATCAAGACGGTCTATACCCGGTCGGGCGCAGGCCAGAACGCCGGTAACGATATTGCGGCAGATGTCGTTGGGGTCATCCAGTATGAATTCGTGGATTGGCGCGAACGCAAAGACGCCAATGCCATCCTCGACGATCTGCGCGAGGTCATGAAGGGAATTCCGGGCGTCGATATCGAAGTATCCGTGCCTCAGGCCGGGCCGCCAACCGGCAAGGCCATCCAGATCGAGCTTTCCGCCGCCAATCCGGATGGGTTGAACGAGGCCGCCGCAAAAATTGCCGACAGGCTGGTCAAGATTCCCGATGTCATCGACATTGACAATGGTCTGCCGCCACCGGGGCTTGACTGGGAATTGCGGGTCGACCGTGGGGCCGCGTCGCAATACGGGCTTTCCCCAGGCGCTGTCGGTGCCGTTGTTCAGATGGTCACCAGCGGTTTGAAACTGTCCGATTTCCGCCCAGCCGGACTGGACGAGCCGGTTGATATCGTCCTGCGTTTGCCGCCCGATCAACGCACCATTTCGGCGCTCGATCAATTGCGGATCGAAACCAAGGACGGTCCTGTGCCGATCAGCAATTTCGTCACCCGCGTGGCCGCACCGACAACGGGAACGCTTGAACGCAAGGACGGGCGCAGAACGGTGACTGTTCAGGCGGGGGTCCGTGCCGGGGTTCAGGCCGATCCGATCCGCGCGGCCATCACCGCAGAACTGAAAAAATCCGATCTGGAAAAGGCGGGCATCCGCTGGGCGCTTGCGGGCGAGGACGAAGAGCAAAAAGCCGCCGGCGCATTCCTTGGCAAGGCATTTGGTGCCGCATTGTTTTTGATCTTTGTCGTCCTTCTGGCCCAGTTCAATCGGTTCATATCCGTCGGGCTGGTGTTTTCGGCGGTGATCATGTCGACTATCGGCGTTTTTCTCGGGTTGATGATCATGGGACAGCCTTTCGGTGTGGTGATGACCGGGATCGGTATCATCGCGCTGGCAGGTGTCGTGGTGAACAACAACATCGTTTTGATCGACACCTATGACACGCTGCGTCGTGAAGGCCTGCCCAAGATCGACGCCATTCTGCAAACCTGCCGCGAACGGGCGCGACCGGTGGTGTTGACCGCGCTCACCGCCATTCTGGGTGTTTTGCCCATCGCCTTCGGCCTCAACCTCGAGATCATGACTCATGAGACCAGCTATGGCGCACCGTCCACCCAATGGTGGATTTCTCTATCCAGCGCGATCGTTTTCGGCCTGGCCTTTGCCACGGTGTTGACGCTGATCGTCACGCCGTCATTGCTGATGGTCACCTCGCGCGATGCTTCCCATGCCAGGAAACGCCGGTGGTTTCGCAAGACCAAGGACGAGACCGTTGACCCGATAGCGGCGGCGGCCCAGAGCGGTCGCGGCACGGGCTGAGCCATTGGCGCAATTCAGAGGTTGTCCAACTCCTCTTCGGACCAGAATCCGATCAATATGCCCTGCCCTAACGCAGTGCGTTTTTCGGATGCTGAACGTATCTGGCTATCGGGCGTTGTGATCCGCTGTCTTTGCCGACGCGCCCATTCGAATACATGTTCGCGCATCATGTCGCGCACGTCGGAAAATGTTGGGTCTGCACCAAGATCGACCAGTTCTTCAGGATCATTTTCCAAATCGAACAACATCGGGCGGAACTGTTCAAAGAACACATATTTCCACCGCGCATTCACCGCCATAATCGCGCGTGAATTGGCCGGGCCGGTTGCCAGGAGCTTGCGCGCCGGGGTCGCCGAATAGTCATATTCACTGATTGCCACGGGGCGCCATTGCGAGGGTGCCTGCCCCCGCAAAACCGGTTCCAGATTGCGGCCCTCCAGCCTGTGCGGCATATCTTCGCCTCCAAAAGCCGCCAGAAATGTAGGCGCGAGATCAATTGCCTCGACCAAGTCGTCGCTGACAGTGCCACGCCCCGTATCAGCCTCTGGGCGCGGATCATAGATGATCAGGGGCACTTTCACCGACGGGTCATGAAACAACTCTTTTTCCCCAAGCCAGTGATCGCCAAGGTAATCGCCATGATCGGAGGTGAAAACGATCATGGTATTGTCCAACAGCCCCCGGTCACGCAGAAACTGCCACAAGACGCCCATCTGGTCGTCGATCTGTTTGATCAGGCCCATATAGGCGGGCATCACGGTCGCCCGCACCTCATCGCGG
>JBATDH010000169.1:0-1515 GCA_049663365.1 Albidovulum sp.
TAGTGTGGCGCTGGAAGCAGACCGCACGCTGGGCGGACTTTGTGACTGGGTCGAACCCGAGGCTCCAGCCTCGGTCGATCTGCCCATCGAGGGCGCGGCCGCGCTGAAGGCGGCGGTGATCACCATCGTCTTGCACTACACCACCACCGGCCCCTTGGCCTGACGCGAATATCTTTTGGTTGCGTACGCCGCGAGAGGGTTCGGAAATGGTCGCGGCTGGTCTAACGGTTCGGACTGTCGCCCAGCAACCACAGGAGCAGGCAGGCAAGAATTGGCGAGAAGAAAATGCTGACGAGCACCCACCCAAAGGCACTTCGGCCTCTTGTTTCTGCCATTCGGACAGGCAGAAGGATAAAAATCCAGAGGGTGAAATACAGGGCGGCCAGTCCGCAGATCAGGAAGAAAATGCCTTCGATCATGACGCATCCTCTGCCCGAGGCCGCTCAGCAAGTACCATAGTACCCGCCAGAGTAGCGGCAGTATTCGGTTGCAACACCGGCCCGCATCATTTCGGCAGCAATGTCGCGTCCGTCAGGCAAGAAGCACTGGGCGACGAAACGGCCATAACGATCCATGTCCCGCACTTGGCAATGCAGGGTCTTGCCGGTGATCAGCTTGCGCATTGTCGCAGTGGCGGCTGAACCACCCGCGTGATCCCATTCCGGCGCATCCAGACCCCAAACCCGGATCCTGCGTGACTGCCCTTTGAGGGTGAACGTATCGCCATCAAGCACCTTGCTGACCCGGGCTTCCAGAACCGCAGGTTGCTGGGAATCGGCCACCAACTGCTGGGGTGCAGATGCAAGCCCCGCCAAGGCCACGAAGAACATCAGAATGAAACGGTGAATCATCAGACGACGATGCCTCAGGTGCATTGCGACGGCAACCCTGAGATCTGAAGCGAACAACTTGAGAGGATGAAGAAATATGGCACGTGCGCAAGGCGCGCGGGCGCAGATGGCGCTTGCGTATGAGACGGTTTACGGCACCCCGCCGGTCAGTGGGTTCCGGCTGATGCCCTTCGCCCGGACGACACTCGGAGCGGAGCAGCCGCTGCTGGAATCCGAACTGCTGGGCTATGGCCGCGATCCGCTGGCCCCGATCAAGGACGCGGTCACAGCCGACGGCGAGGTTGTGATCCCCATCGATGTGGAGGCCTTCGGGTTCTGGCTGAAGGCGGCGTTCGGCCAGCCGGTCACCAGCGGCACCACGCCGAAGACCCACACCTTCCAGTCGGGCAACTGGACCCTGCCCAGCATGGCCATCGAAACCGCGATGCCGGAAGTGCCACGTTTCGCGATGTATTCCGGCTGCGTTCTCGATCAGTTGTCGTGGCAGATGCAGCGATCAGGCCTGCTGACAGCGACAGCCCGGCTGGTGGCACAAGGCGAAACCATCGCCGCCACGACCGCTGCTGGCACGCCAACCGCGCTGGGCCTGCAGCGCTTCGGTCATTTCAACGGCACCGTAAAGCGCAATGGCACGGCGCTGGGCAACGTCGTCTCGGCCGAGATC
>JBATDH010000170.1:0-2652 GCA_049663365.1 Albidovulum sp.
AGTACCGGCCTGTCACGCCGGGGGTCGCGGGTTCGAGCCCCGTCAACCGCGCCATTTCTATTCATTTCAGTCGGAACAAATCGAACTATTGAAGGTGCGCAGCGTCACTGCCCTCAGTCGGTTGCCGAAACAATATTGCGTGGATCACGCCGGATCACTGTTGTGTGCTACCTCTTTTAAGGCCGATTGTTTCAGTATATTTCAACAATCGAAACCGGGGTCTGCCGGACGGGAAACAGCCCGCCGACGCGACAGGCCGCGACGGTTTCAAAAAAGGCGGCCCGCGAAAACTGCATCGGGCCAAAAAACGGAGCAACGCAAATGCGTTCCTACATTCTTCCTGCCGCAATGATTGCAATTATTGGCGCTTCGGGCATGGCCCTAGCCTCGACCACAACGGTCGGAGCAATCAAATCCATCGATGCCAAGGCGCACAGCGTAACGCTGGCAGATGGCACCGTCTACATGTTGCCGGCAGGGTTCAAGGAGTCTGACCTGAAGGTCGGCGAGAAGGTCAGCATTGCATGGGATATGAAGGGCACCCAGCATGAAGCTAGTGCCGTGACCGTTACCAAGTAATTCTCAACTCAATCGAACTGAGCAGAACGGAGGTCCATCGGGCCTCCGTTTTTTCTATTTTAGTCAAAGTGTTATGCGGTAGCGGATATGCCCGTCGCTGGCGACATACTGGTCGTACAGTGCGCGGGCGCGGGTGTTGCCTGTGTCAGTATGCCAGTAAAGCCGCTGCCAGCCCTTCCGCCGGGCGATGGCGATCAGATCGTCAATCAGCGCCCGTCCGACGCCTCTGCCGCGGGCCGATGCATCGACAAACAAATCCTCCAGATAGCAATCATCCCCCAAAACCCAGGTCGAGGCGTGATGGTGATGCAAGGCAAACCCCACCATCCGGCCCTCGATCCACGCCAACCGCCCCGCCAATGGCGAGGTGCCACTTAGCACCCGCGCCCAGGTTTTGGCGGTTATTTCTTCTGTTAAATCAACATGGTAATAGTCCAGATACGCCGCCCACAAGACCCGCCAGCCGGCTTCGTGAGCGGGCGTTGCGTCGGAAATTTTCACGCCCATGTCGCGCCCTCAGACCAGCTTGGCAAGGATACGCGCCCAGCTTCGAATGCCTTTGTGGAAACTCTCCAGATCGTATTTTTCGTTCGGCGAATGGATATTGTCGTCATCGCGCCCGAACCCGATCAGCATCGCATCCATGCCCAGAACCGTCTTGAAATAGCCCGCCACCGGGATCGACCCGCCGCCGCCGATATAGGAGGCGGGCAGGTTCCATTCCTCGCTCAAGGCCGTGCGGGCAAGTTCAAAGGCGGGGTCGGAAATATCCATGATCGAGGCGGGCGATCCGCCGTGATCGCTGAATTCCGCCGTGCAGTCTTCGGGCAGATTTGCCCTTATGTAGTCGCGAAACGCGGTGCGGATTTTTTCGGGGTCCTGCCGGGACACCAGCCGGAACGAAACCTTGGCGCGGGCCTCGGCGGGCAGCACGGTCTTGAACCCGGCCCCCGTGTAACCGCCGGTTATTCCATTGATTTCGCAGGTCGGGCGCGACCAGACCATTTCCAAAGGCGTGCGGTCCTGCTCGCCTGCGGGAACTGAAAGACCGACATCTCCGAGGAATTTGGAGTGGTCAAAGGGCAGGTTCTGCCACTGGGCGCGCACGTCATCGGGCAGCTCGTCCACATCGTCATAAAACCCCGGCAGGGTCACGCGACCGCCCGCATCATGCAGGCCGGCCAGAATCCGCGCCATCGCCCGGATCGGGTTCACCGCCAGCCCGCCATACATCCCGGAATGCAGATCCCGGTCGGCGGCCCTGATCATCACCTCTTCGGCCACCAGACCGCGCAGCATCATCTCGATCGCGGGATAACGGCTTTCATGCATCCCGGTATCGCAGATCAGCGCCAGGTCCGCCGTCAACTCGCTGGCATTCTCTTTCATGAAGGGGATCAGCGACGGCGAGGCGGATTCTTCCTCGCCCTCCAGAAAGATCGTCAATCGTCCGGGCAGGGTGCCATGCACCGCCTTCCAGGCGCGACAGGCCTCGATGAAGGTCATGAGCTGGCCCTTGTCATCGGCCGCGCCACGGGCGCGGATGACCTTTCCGGCGGGGGTATCCTCGATTGCCGGATCAAACGGATCACGGTTCCAAAGGTTAACCGGATCAACGGGTTGTACGTCATAATGGCCGTAAAATAGCAGATGTCGGCCGCCGGTTCCGCCATGCCCCACCACCATCGGATGGCCTTGGGTCCGGCGCACGGAGGCGGTGAAACCCAGCTCGCCCAGATCGTCGGCCAGCCAGTTCGCCGCGCGCGCACAATCGGCCTTGTAGGCGGGATCGGTCGAGATCGACGGAATCTTCAGGAGGGCGAAAAGCCGTTCCAATGCCTCGGGCAAGGTCGCGTCGATCTTGGTCAGAACGGCATCCAGGGTCATGGTTTTTCTCCGCTTCATGCACAACTTGGCGCACCCTACCAGCCACATCGGCCCCGTCCAGAGCCACTTTCAAAGGCGCGGCAATTTGTACCCTCGTCTGGTTGCAGATTGACCTTTATCAAGGTAACACGCGAAACGGGGCCCTAAGGTCTTGGCATGCAAGCAACCGCCGGGGAGACGAAAATG
>JBATDH010000171.1:0-7776 GCA_049663365.1 Albidovulum sp.
GCTTTAAACGACCACCTCGATCGCCGCCTGCTGGCCTACATCGAAAACCCGCTTGTAGCGCTCAATCTCGCCCGCCGGTCCCATCGCCTTGACCGGATTGTCCGACAGCTTGACCGTAGGCCGCCCATCCGCCGACACCGCCTTGCATACCAGCGAAAACGGCGACAGCGCCTCATCCGGCACCAGACCGCGAAAGTCATTGGTCAAAAGCGTGCCCCAGCCGAAAGAGACCTTCACCCGCCCGGTAAAGCGCCGGTGCAGTTCCTCGATCTTTTCCACGTCAAGCCCGTCGGAAAAGATCACCAGCTTTTGCGTCGGATCCTCGCCCCGCGACTGCCACCAGGCAATGGCGGTTTCCGCACCTTTGGCCGGATCGCCGCTGTCGATGCGGATGCCGGTCCAGCCCGCCAGCCAATCGGGGGCACCGCGCAAAAATCCGTCGGTGCCATAGGTGTCGGGCAGGATGATCCGCAGATTGCCGTCATGTTCCTCGTGCCAGTCGGCCAGCACCCGGTAGGGGGCCTGGCGCAGGTCTTCGTCAGTGTCGGCCAGGGCCGCATGGACCATCGGCAGTTCATGGGCATTGGTGCCGATCGCCTCGATTTCGCGCTTCATTGCGATACGGCAATTCGAGGTGCCGACAAAGGCTGCCCCGAGGCCTTCCGCCATGGCCTGCACGCACCAGTCCTGCCAAAGGTAGGAATGCCGCCGCCTGGTGCCGAAATCGGCGATGCGCAATCCGTTGATTTTCCGCAATCGTTCAATCTTTTCCCAGAGGCGCGCCATGGCGCGGGCATAAAGCACTTCGAGCTCGAACTTGCCCATGGTGGCCAGCACCGCGCGGCTGCGCAGTTCCATCAGCACCGCCAGCGCCGGGATTTCCCACAGCATCACTTCGGGCCATTTGCCCTCAAACGTCAGCTCATACTGATCGCCGACGCGCTCCAGATGATAGGGCGGCAGGCGCATCGTCTCGAACCATTCCATGAAGCTGGACGAAAACATCTGGCGTTTGCCGTAGAATGTGTTGCCGCGCAGCCAGGTGCTTTCGCCGCGCGACAGTGACAGCGACCGCACATGGTCAAGCTGTTCGCGCAGCTCCCCCTCATCGACCAGATCGGCCAGCGGAATATGGGTGGACCGGTTGATCAGGCTGAAGGTGACCACCGTATCGGGGCGATTGCGCAGCACCGACTGGCACATCAGCAGTTTATAAAAATCGGTATCGGTGAGCGACCGGACGATCGGGTCAATCTTCCAGTTGTGGTTATAGACGCGGGTGGCGATATCGACCATTCAGGGCTCCAGTATCACGCCGGCGGCGCGCATCTTGTCGCGCGCGGCGGCAAGCGATCCGTCAAGGTCGATCGCACGGCAGAGGTCTTCGCGTACCGTCACGGCAAAACCAAGCCCCGCCGCGTCCATCGCCGAATAGGCCACGCAGAAATCGGTGGCGAGCCCGGCCAGCGTCAGGTGGGTGACGCCGCGCGTGCGCAGATAGCCTTCAAGCCCGGTCGGGGTTTTATGGTCGTTCTCGAAAAACGCCGAATAGCTGTCGATCGCGGTGTGGAACCCTTTGCGGATCACCATATCTGCGGGGTCCGTGGCCAGATCGGGGTGAAACGAGGCCCCGGTGCTGCCCTGCACACAGTGGACCGGCCAGAGCACCTGCGGCCCGTAGGGCATGTCGATCAGGCCAAAGCACGCAGCCCCGGCGTGGTTGGCGGCGAACGAGCTATGGTCTGCCGGGTGCCAGTCCTGGGTCAGCACCCGGACGGGAAAGTCCCCCATCAGCGCGTTGATGCCGGGAATGACCCTGTCGCCTTCGGCCACCGCCAGCGCCCCGCCGGGGCAGAAATCATTCTGCACGTCGATGACGATCAGGGCATGGGTCGCGGGGCGCATGGTGTCCTCCTTCGGGGTTTCCTATGGGTAAGCAGCGTATTGGCAAGGGTCAATGACCCCTGCGAACGAATATTGCCTGTGGAAGGGTGGATTGTTATAGGCGGTTTCCCGTTTGACCCGAGACCGACCGATGACCGCGACAGTGCTTGGCATAGATTTTGGCACCTCCAACAGCGCCGCGGCGGTGAATGAGGGGGGCCGCGCACGGATCATTGCGCTGGAGCCGGGCAGGGACACGTTGCCCACCGCGGTTTTCCTTGATTATGCGACGCGCGCGACACTGGTGGGCAGCGATGCGGTGGCGGCGATGATCGACGGGCGGCAGGGGCGGTTCATGCGGTCGCTCAAAAGTATTCTGGGCACCACCCTTGCGCGCGAAGAGCGGCAGTTTCTGAACCGCAGGCTGACGCTGCTGGACATCATCGCCGAGTTTCTGGCGGAAATCCGGAGCCGGGCCGAGGCGGTGACAGGCAGCATGATCACCCATGCCGTCGCTGGCAGGCCGGTGCATTTTCACAGCGCCTCGGCCCGCCGCGACCGTCAGGCCGAAATCGATCTGGCGGAATGCTACCGGCAGGCCGGGTTTTCATCGGTCCGCTTCCTGCCCGAACCCGAAGCGGCGGCGCGGGCGGCCGGACCGGGCAAGGGCATTGGCCTGATTGTCGATATCGGGGGCGGCACGTCTGATTTCACCTTGTTCCGGTTCCATGACGGCGGCATGGATATCTTGGCCAGTCACGGGGTTCGTATCGGCGGCACGGATTTCGACAAGGCGCTTAATCTGGCCAAGGTCATGCCGTTGCTGGGGATGGGTGACCAGTTGCGCAATACGTTCGGGTCGGGGCGCAACGATGTACCACGCGCGGTGTTTCATGACCTTGCGGCCTGGGAAAAGATCGCCTTCGTCTATGGCCCGAAATCCTTGCGCGATTCGCGTCAGATGCTGCGGCAGGCGGTGACGCCGGAACGGCTGGCGCGGCTGGTGACGGTGCTGGAAATGGAACTGGGCCATGATATAGCCTTTGCCGTCGAGGCGGCCAAGATTGCGGCCAATGGCACCGGCCTGGGCAAGGTCGATCTCAACCTGATTGAACCGGGACTGGCACCGGTTCTGGAAAGTGCCGATCTGCTGGCTATTTTGTGGCCATTGGCTGACCGCATCGGCGCGGCCGCGCGGGAAGTGCTGGCGATGGCGGGGATTCAAAGTGCCGATGTCAGCCGGGTGATCTTTGTCGGCGGATCGAGCCTGATCGGTGTCATCGACCGGCTGATGCGCAGTGAATTTCCCAAGGCGACATTCGAGCATTCCGACGTTTTCACCGCCGTCGTCACGGGTCTCGCACTCGCGGCAGGGGAACCCGCCTGACGCTTGCCGACCCTCAACTGGAAAGGTATCAAAGGCCCATGTTCACCGTTGCTGCCCTGTACAAATTCACCCCCTTCGCCGCGCCCGAAGGCCTGCGCGGTCCGCTGCTGGCAGCCTGTCAGACGGCAGGGGTGATGGGGACGCTGCTGTTGGCGCGTGAAGGGATCAACGGGACGATTGCGGGCAGTCGGGCGGGGATTGATGCGGTGCTGGCGCATCTCCGTACCCTGCCGGGATGCGGCGATCTGGAATGGAAGGAAAGCCCTGCCAGCGAGATGCCGTTCTACCGCATGAAGGTACGCCTGAAACGAGAGATCGTCACCATGGGCCAGCCCGATGTCGATCCGGCCAGGGGGACGGGGCACTATGTCGACCCCGCCGACTGGAATGCGCTGATGAATTCGCCCGATGTCGTCGTGATCGACACACGCAATACTTATGAAACCGCCATCGGCACTTTCGAGGGCGCGATTGACCCCGGCACGGCCAGTTTTCGCGATTTTCCCGACTGGTGGCAGAAAAACGCCGCGCGGTTTGGCAACAAGCGGGTGGCGATGTTCTGCACCGGCGGCATTCGCTGTGAAAAATCCACCAACTATCTGCGCCAGCAGGGCGTAGAGGACGTGTTTCACCTGAAAGGCGGTATCCTCAAATATCTCGAGGACGTGCCGGAAGCACAAAGCAAATGGCGCGGCAAATGCTTTGTCTTCGATCAGCGCGTCAGTGTCGGGCATGGGCTGGTGGAAGGCGAACATCATCTTTGCCATGCCTGCCGCCGCCCGTTGGGCCCCGAGGATTTGCGTCGACCGGAATATGAGGAAGGCGTGTGCTGCCATCAATGCAGCGGCGACTATTCCGACGATCAGCGCCAGCGGTTCCGCAACCGGCAGCGCCAGATGGAGCGGGCGGCAAGGTTGGGTTTGCGGCATCTGGGGCAGTAGCCGCGGGGCGCAGGCAGGTCAGTTGAGCGACTCGTGCGCGATGTCAGTCTTGCTTGCCCGGCCCTGACGCGCCAGGCGTTCTTGCACCTGCAAAAAGCGGCGGGGCCCGACAATTGTCCAGTCAAAGTCACGAACCGCACGGCGGGCATTCGCTCCCCGGTGCCGGCGCAGCTCTTCTGACATCGCAAATTCGGCGATCTTGCCCAGCAACTCGGCCTTGTCGGTTGGATCGAGAATGTCGATGATCCCGGCTTGCGCGCCCAGCCGCCCGGCCCCGGCCTGAGACGCCAGAATTGGCAGGCCATGGGCTGCCGCCTCATAGGTGGCAATCGGATCACCTTCTTCCAGCGAGGGCAGAATCGCAACGTCGGCACGGCGAAACTCGGAACCGACATCGCGGGTATACCCGGCATAGGACACGTTGGTGCCATTCAGAACATCGGCGAAAAGTTTTTCTATGGCCGGTTCCATCGGCCCGACGACCCGCAGTTCCACCCCGGACGGCGCATCGCGCCAGGCATCGAGCAGCAGGTGAACCCCTTTGCGTACGCAAACCGTGCCCAGAAACAGAAACCGCACCGGCGCATGAGGTGATCTGGCGGGTCGTTCCGGCAGCTTTCCGGGTACCCAGGTGCCGAAACTCGTGCCGATCGCCTTTGTCTCCAGTGCTGTTCCGGCCATTGCCTCTTCGGTGATCCGGTTGGGCACGAAGACGGCATCGCAGAGGGCAAAGCGGCGTTCTTGGTCCTTGATGCGGGCCTCGGTTATCGTATGGGCCGGGGCCAGTCCCAACGTGTCATAGGCGGTATCAAGGATGGGTTTGGCCACCGACATCAGGGTATTGACCGCTTCGGTCACCACCGGGATGTTTCGGGCGGCAAGCTTTTCGTAAACCGACAGCGGCACCGAAGGCCAGAGATAGGCGATATCCCCCTCGTTGAGCGCCGCAAGAAAGCGCCGATGCGTCACCGCGTCGGTGAAGGGGCTGAACATACGGTAAGGCACCCGGTCCAGCACTTCCGGCAAGGTTTGGTGTATCAAAAACGGCTCGGTGCCTGACCATTTTGCACGGGCGGAAAACAGATCGGGCCGGAAGCCGTAGATGGCGGCGGCGCGCAAAATCGAACGGCACGTCATGCCGACGCCGGCGTTGGCGCAGGGGATGGTATAGAGGGTGCGGATGCCGAGCGACGTCAAGCAGGCACCAGCGCGCCGTTGACTGAGCTATCCGACAGCATGACATGTCGAAATCGGCACAAGGCAAGCGGACGAAAACCGTTCTTCCGAAGGCCCAAGCAACATCTGACCCGGCCTGGCACCAAATCGAACCAACAGTGAGTAGAAGGCATTTTTCTGATTTCTCGATGCGATTTTGTAGGGCTTGCGCAGTTCCGAGCGACCATCACTTTTCGGGGTCTTTCGGGAATCGGGTATATGGCAATTGCCTGGACGTCTGTCTGGGCGTGGCTTCGCCGCGTGCGGTCGGGCTTTCGGGCACAGGGGACCGCGCAAACACATGGTCGGCACTGTCTGATCGGCGGCTGATTTCCGGCGCATTGCGTGTGAGCACCAGATTGCTCGGACGCGAATGGACCGGACCGGTAGGGACCGCAGGAGCGGTGGCGTTGCTGTCGCCAGAAACGGCAGATGCAAACCACAGACCCGAGCCCAGCAGGAAAAACACAAAAGAATATGCCGAAGTCCAGATATGGACGGTGACCAGCGTGAAACTGAGACCGAGAAAGGTGAACATCCAGGCCAGCCGCATATCCGACAACGTTGTTCCGGGCGTCATCTTTTGCCGCCCGACCCGCCAGATCGCATCGGCATAGCCCGCCGCAATCAGCAAGAATCCGGGAATGCCATAGCGCATGGCCATCACCAGCCAAAAATTGTCAACAGTCCCCGAATGCATGAATGACGGGCGTATCCAGTTGCGAAAACCCAAACCCAGAAGCGGGTTGTTCCAGACGTTGATCATCCCCCATTCAAAGATGATGCTGCGGTAATAGGCCGTATGGGCCGAAAAGGTCGCATAGCTCATCAGCACCCTGACCGGGGTACGGTTGGACAAGAGATCGACCACGACATAGGCCAGCGCGAACAACCCCAGCAGCAGCAGCCACCGGCGGGTGACTTTGCGAAACATGTGGTTCCAACTCATCAGCGCGAATTGCAGCATGAGGGCCAGCAAGGCACCGCTCGACAAAGACAGGAATACGCCCAGCGTGATCGCCATGCCGCTGACGATGCGCTTGCCAAGGCTCATGATGTTGCGCATCCCGACAAAGATCAGCGACATCGCGACCGAGCAGAACAACCCATAGTGAATCGGGTGGGAAAAATAGGCCTGCACCCGATTCAACCCGAGGCGCTTTTCAATCGTCACCTGTGCGACAGAGGTCAGCCCCGGCACCTTTTCGATCAACGCAGGCAGGACCGCCGTGCCGGTCCTGGCTTCGACAATCGCCAACGGTAATGACAAGATGACCAGAATCAATATGGCGCGGATCAAGGCGGCAAAGGCCTCTGGCGTCCGGATACAGCCGCGTGCCAGAACATAGCCGCCAAGGAATTCTATCGCGGTTGATCCGACATTCTGCAACGCCCCGGCCGGGTTGTTGGCGATCAGGGCAAATGTCATCCAGACAATATGGAAAAAGAACAGATAATCGACCGGATAGACCTTGCCGTATTTGCCGGAAAACAGCGAAATGCTCATCGGAATGATTGTGAAGAACAACAAGAGCCGCAGGCCGGTCATGGCGACGGATCCCATGTTGAACCCGACAGGGATCACCACGGCGATCAGATAGAGCCAGACGACCGGAGGCAGGCCTGCTTTCACGGAAGTCAGCCCGCTGACGGCACCAGACGCGCCAACGGTTGAACGGATATTGGTATCTTGGGCCGTGACAGACACTCTGGACCGAGACTCCGGTGAAAAAAGGCACCCCCGATATAGGGTATCGTCTGGGCGCTGGCGAGGGCGAAGTGCCTTGCGGTCGGATCGGTTCTGAAGAAACCGGCAACTGACAGAGCCCGGCGGCGGGTTTGTTGCCGTTTTTGCGGCAATGCCGAATCGACAGGGCCGGTTTTGGTCTTGTCAAAAGCCTGCCGGTGTTTTTGATCCTGACGGTCTGGGTGGTGTGGCGGCGGGAAATTGGCCGTATCCTGTGCGATCCGGCCTGTGCCTTTGGGGGGCGGGATTTGCCTGAGGATCAACAATATGTTGTGGATAAAGGCAAGATAGCCGCCAAATGAAGGGGCTTTTCGGTTGACTCGCGCGGGCTCTGGTCAAAGGATTGCTGACCTTGAGGAATCACTTCGTGAGTCTGTCTTTTGCGTTTCACCCGCCTGCGTCTCAATGGCTTCAAAAGCTTCGTTGATCCCACCGATGTGGTGATCCACGATGGGCTGACCGGCGTTGTCGGGCCCAATGGCTGCGGCAAATCCAACCTGCTGGAAGCGTTGCGCTGGGTGATGGGCGAAAACCGCCCCACCGCCATGCGCGGCGACGGGATGGAGGATGTGATCTTTGCCGGTGCCGCAACGCGGCCTGCC
>JBATDH010000172.1:0-7832 GCA_049663365.1 Albidovulum sp.
AACCCCAAATCCAGACTGAGGGCGATGCGGGCTCCGTGCAACGTCTCGGCGGCGGGTATTTGCCAATTGGCGATTTCATTGGGCATCGAGAAGCGGTCGCGCGGGCTGGGACCTGTGACCGCCGAAAGGATCAAAGCCGCATCTTCTACACTGCGACAAATCGGGCCGATATGCTCCAGAGATTCCCAGCTTGAGATGCCTGGAAACCTAGCATCCCGACATCCAGGGTACACCGGGATGCGGCCCAACGATGGCTTGATGCCATAGACGCCGCAAAGCGACGCGGGGATGCGAACAGAGCCACCGCCATCACTGCCCATGCCAATCGGGACAATTCTTGCCGCAACGGCTGCAGCGGAACCGGCGCTGGATCCGCCTGTGGTGAGGTTAAGATTCCAAGGATTGCGAGTGGTCGGAAAGACCGGGTTGTGACCAATAGCCCCGTAACCGAATTCTGAAGTGTTGGTCTTGCCGATAATGATCGCACCCGCAGCGCGCAATCGCTCGACAACTACGTCATCTTCTTCCGGTAGGAAATCGCGGTAGAGAAGCGACCCATAAGTAGTTTTTAGGTCCTTTGTCGACAGAAGATCCTTAATCGCGACAGGAACACCGGCCAGAGATCCGACCTTCTCGCCACGTGCGATGCTTTGATCAATTTCTTCGGCGACACGAAGTGCACCGACCTCGTTTAAGGCGCAAAAGGCATTTAGCGTTCCGTCAACTGATGAAACGCGCTCAAAGGTATCCGTGACAATTTCCTTCGCACTGACTTTTTTTTGACGCACCGCCTGGGCTATGGACTTGGCTAAGCCCGAACCACCGCCCAATTCTTGTAATATTGTCATATATAATGCCTACGATTCCCAATAATGCCACAATACTTTCTTACAATCTCAGCATACTGACAAATAATCAAGTTACTTGACAAACTTTTTTCGCTATGCAACTCATTTGTGGTCGGGCTAGGTCGTGCAAACCTGCACACCCTGCCATCCGGCGCGAAAAAATTTCACACTAGCGAGGAGGAATTCTGCCGTGGAACGAAAAACTTCAAAACTATTCCGGAATGCGGTCGCCACAACGGCGGTCGCTTGCTCTGTGCTTTTTACCTGCGTCCAGGCGAGCGCCGATCCATTGAGAGTTGGTGTCCTTTTGCCTGGTTCGCGAAGTGACCAGGGATGGATGGAATCCGCGTACGATGGTGTGCTTGCGGCCGAGGCAACACACGGCGACAATATTAAAGTCCAAATGATTGAGAATGTCAGTAATGCTGACTGGGATCAGGCTCTCACAATTCTCGCGCAGAATAATGATCTGGTGATCGGTGCCGCCGGGCAGGTTCAAACGTCTTTGATGAAAGTGGCAAAGCGCTTTCCTAAGGTCAATTTCTCTTTGATCGGCGGCAACAAAACGGGTGAGGAACTGGCAAATTTCGCTGGCTATGATGTCAAGCAGGCGGAAATTGCCTATGTTGCAGGTGTTGCGGCCGGCATGCTGTCGAAATCCGGCGTCATCAGCTATGTCGGCGGACTTGAAGTTCCGCCAATCGTCAATGCTGGCATTGAGTTCAAGAATGGCGCAGCTTCGGTAAATCCCGACATCAAGTTCATCGCCAACTACACCGGCGATTTCGATGATGTGGCAAAAGCGAAAGAAGCCACAATGGCCGCAATCGCACAGGGTGCAGATATTCACTATCACATCATGAATCTCGGGCTTCGTGGTATCGAGCAAGCGGCACGAGAGAACGGAACCAAGATCATCGGAAGCTATACCGATCGGTGTGGAACTGACGATCTATATGTTGGCTACAGTATCACCGGCATCGGTTTTCTTTTACAATTCGCGGTCGACGAAGCCCTGAACGGAAGCTGGAAGCCTGGCTATAAAGCCTTTGGTCTTGCAATGGGTCCGCAAGCGTCTGGCATGGCCGTCTGCAATGCAACGCCGGAAATGCAGAACAAGATTGACGACGCCGAACAGGCTATCCGCGATGGCAAAATTGCTACGCTGGACGGCTGAGAATGGATTTGTCAACAATCACCAATGGGGGGGCCTCGGCCCCCCCAGTTCGGCCATGTGGTTCGCTCCTGCGTTTGGAAGGACTCAAGAAAAATTTCAATGCCTTTACCGCGTTGGCGGATATCAACCTTGATGTTGCGGCTGGAGAAGTTCACTGCCTTCTTGGCGAAAACGGAGCCGGAAAATCCACGCTCTGCAATCTGGTCTTTGGGGTCTACCAGCCCACCGAGGGCACAATGTTGCTTGACGCCAAGGAATACAGGCCTTCCAGCCCGCGGGACGCGCTTGCCAGCGGTGTTGCCATGGTCCACCAGCACTTTAGTCTAGTCAGTGATTTGAGCGTCGTTGACAATCTTCTGATGGGGCAAGCTAGGTGGTTTCTGCGCCGGAATGAGTTTGCCCGCCGCGTCAAAGACATTTCCGAGAAGTATGGTTTGAGTGTCGACCCACGAGCTATTATTTCAGAACTGTCGGTTGGCGAACGTCAGCGCGTTGAGATTATCAAGTGCCTGATGCGCGAGCCTAAACTTCTTGTGTTAGACGAACCTACGGCCGTGTTACTACCAGATGAGATCGAAAAGCTTCTCATTGTTTGCAAGCGGGTTGCAGATGAAGGCTGCAGCGTAGTCCTAGTTACCCATAAGCTGGCTGAGATCAAGCGCGCGGCGGACTGTGTTACAGTCCTGCGTCACGGCCGCGTCGTCGATCGATCCAATGATCCTAGTGGCGACATTGACAGTCTCGTGCGCGCGATGATCGGTCGAGACCGGATGCCGCTCGAAAACGCCTCCAGAGCCGATAGGCTGCACGTGCGCACCTCCGGCAAGGAGCAACTACAGATCGAAGGGCTGAACTATCGCGATGCAGAGGGCGTTCAACGTCTCAAGGACATAAACCTGAATGTTTTGGCAGGCGAGATCGTTGGTATAGCTGGCGTAGAGGGGAATGGCCAATCTGAGCTGGGTGCTATTCTAGCTGGAATGACACAGATTACTTCAGGACGATATCGTGTGGCGGGCCAAGATCTTACAAACAGGCCTCCTTTCGATGTGACCGCCGCTGGCGTAGGTATCGTGCCGGAAGATCGCCACAACGTCGGTTGTGTCCTAGGCATGAGTCTTGCTGACAACCTCTATTTGAATGAATTATCGCGCTTTTCCTTTCACGGTTTGCTTGTACACAAAAAGCTGCTTGAGGCCGCGCACAATCGGATGGAAGAATTTGACATCCGTGCGACAGGCCCGAGTGTTCAGTTTTCCGATCTATCTGGGGGCAACCAACAAAAAGCCGTGCTTGCGCGTGAGTTGGGGCTCGAGAACCTCAAACTGCTGATAGCGTCGCAACCAACCCGCGGACTGGATGTCGGTGCGGTTGAAGCAATTTACAGACAAATAAGCATGTCGGCCGAACGCGGTACGGGTGTTTTGTTGATCTCCTCGGAACTTGACGAACTTCTTAGCGTCGCGGACCGAATTGTCGTCATGTATGGGGGAAGGATCGTCGGGGAATGCCCTGCTGCCCCCGAAAACCGGGAGGTGATAGGCGCAATGATGGCGGGACAAACCAAATGAGTGTCGCAAGTTCTTTCAGGAATGCAACAGTCGCGCACATGAGTACCTTTTTGCCCCTCGTAGCCGTTTCGGTTGCGTTCCTGCTTGGGTTGCTACTCATTGTCGCTGTCGGAGTTCCGGTCGGTGAGGCCGTAGAAGCCTTCGTCGACGGTGCTTGGGGATCCAGCTATTCGATCAGCACATCCATCAATCGATCCATCATATTGGGATTGGTCGGGCTGGGATTTATCCTTGCGCATCGTGCCAATCTAACAAATGTCGGTGGAGAGGGGCAGATCGCGATTGGCGGTATAGTTGCTACTGCGGCTTGTCTGCACGACGCTGCCCATCTTCCCGGTCAGTTGGCTTATGTCATTCCCATGATATTTGCTGCGCTGGCGGGCGGAATCTGGGGCGGGATCGCCGGTGTGCTGCGGGTTCGATTTGGTACCAATGAAGTCATCAGCACACTTTTGCTATCGTTTATTGGCGTCTGGATGCTTTACGGAAGCGTCCAGTCAGTCAATCTGTTGCGGCGACCTATGACCGACAGTGCGACACTGCCGGAATCGCTGGAAATCCCTGAAAACACGCGCATTCCCTTTCTGTTCGAAGAGTCGGGATCCACGCTTCACTTCGGTCTCCTCATTGCGTTGGCTCTTTGTTTGATCGTTGCTGTGGTCATGACCAAAAGCACCTTTGGAACCAAGCTTCTGGCAGTTGGCCTGAACCCGATAGCTGCGCGCCGCGCCGGCATGCCAATAAATCATTACCTGGTCTTTTCGATGTTTTTGGCCGGGGCAATGGGAGGTCTTGCCGGCTCATTCATGTTGCAGGCTGATCAACAGGTTCTGAAAGCGGCGTTCTCGTCCGGATATGGTTTCGACGGGCTGGTTGTCGGGTTGTTGGCGCGTGGTACGGTCAAAGGTGTTATCGCCGCGGCGTTGCTGTTGGGATTCCTTCGGTCGGCAGGCATCAACATGGAACTGACGGCCGGAGTGCCAAGTGCAATCGTACTGATAATACAGGGTTTGATCATCGTGACGCTTGCGGGCACCGCTTATTGGCTTTCGACATTGAGGAAGGCAGACTAATGGAGGTTACAACACTATCACTGCTCGCCCTGTTTATCGGGTCAAGCATCAGATTGGCTATACCCTTGCTGTTGGGAGCGCTCGGCGAACTGGTCAGCGAACGGGCCGGTGTTCTGAACCTGAGCCTGGAAGGAATGATGCTACTGGGCGCCTTCGCAGGTGCCATGGGTTCACTAGCGACGGGTAGTCCGTTACTTGGGCTCCTTATAGCGGTCATTGCCGTCGTGCCGCTGGCGCTACTTCAGGCGGTGCTCAGCGTGACACTTCATGCAAACCAGATTGTCAGCGGGATCGGATTGAATATACTCGTCCTGGGTAGCACTACAGTCCTTTATCGCGAAGTAATTGGAGGCAGATCGCGTGTACAGATTCCAGGATTCGAAAAATTTCACCCACCATTTCTAAGCGACATACCCATCATTGGCCCCGCAGTTTTTGTTCAAAGCTGGATGGTCTACTTGGCTTTCGCGCTGGCATTCTGTATCTGGGTGGTGATGAAATTCACGTCATTCGGTCTTGCTATTCACGCTGCTGGTGTAGAACCAAAGGCTTTGGATAAGTCGGGGGGATCAGTTGTGAAAGTCAGGTACAGTGCCATAATGTTCACCGGTGTCATGGCCGCACTGGGAGGGGCATTTCTGTCGCTAAGCGATATCAACACCTTCACCGAAGGGATGACGAACGGTGTTGGTTATCTTGCGATAGTTGGGGTTATCTTTGGAAACTGGAAGGTCTGGCGGACCGTGTTTGCCTGCGTCTTTATCGGCGCAGTCACGGCCTTGCAGTTTCAACTGCCAGCAATGGGAATAAACGTACCGAACGCTTTGCTGATCATGCTTCCCTATGTCATGGCATTGTTCGCGGTGGCCGGCCTGATGGGCAGGCAGACCCCGCCTCGCGATTTGACCTTGCCATATTTTCTCTAGATACAGGCGCTTGGCTAAGATCACGCAACGGGAGATGAAATGCGAAATATGGCCCAAACCAAGAAGGAAGAGAGAAAGGCCAACAACCTTCAGATCGGCGCGCGACTTAAGCATGCGCGCCAAATGGCGGGGATGCGCATGCGCGATCTAGCGGAAAAGGTGGGCTGTACAGAAAGTTCGATTTCCAAGATAGAGAGCGGGCGAACTGCCCCATCTCTCGACTTGCTGCATCGCCTCGTTGGGGCGCTGGGGCGCGACATGTCGACCTTTTTCTCGGCCAGCCTAGATACTCCAGGTATCGTGCTCCGGCAGGGCGAACGCCCGATTCTGCTGACCGATCCCCTTCGCAAGGGAAAAGGCGTATCATATGAAAGGTTAGTTCCCTTTGCGGCGGGAAATCTACTCGAAGCCAATATTCATATCGTCGAACCGAAATGCAGTAAAGAAGACCCGATAACCCATCAGGGCGAAACTGTTGGATATGTGATCGAAGGCCAACTCGAACTGACTATTGATACAGAGAATTTCACAATTTCCATCGGCGACTCTTTTTTCTTTCACAATCACTTCACCAATTCCTACCGAAATCCCGGACCGGGCGCTGCTCGGGTGCTCTGGATCAATACCCCGCAGGTGCACTAGGTGTTTGATCCCACGGTTTGATAGTGCGATCCTTTCTCAGGAATGGACGGAAGCAACATGGGACAAGTTCGTCACGGGAGTGCCAGGACAACGCACGCCGTCCGAGCTGAGCGCGGGTCATCCACTGAATGATTCGAAATTGTGGCTACTTGATCTGGAATACGCCAGCCTATTTGGTTCATCCTGATCAATGATTTCAGGCAGCAGTTTGCAGTTGCCGATGGCGCCCGACGCCCTGGGTGAGCCTTCGGAGCAGTGTGATCAGCCAGATTATCTGGCACAGAAAGACCCTCAGGTGGCGCAGGATCACGCGGATGTTGTGACCGCAGCCGCAGAGGACCGCGAAGAGTGCGTCGCCAGTCGCGCCTTTGAGTGGGCATCGGGTCAGGCGGCCATCGTTTTTCATATGGCCGATCATCGGCTCGATGGCGCTTCGTCGTCGCAGTAGTTTCGCGATTGTCCTGGTGACGCCGCGCCGGGCGCCGCTGATGAAGACTTTTACAGTTTCGCCCTTCCTGGGTCCGACCGAAGCGCCTTGTTGCGCGCAAAGCCTCATTCCGAGCGACCGCCCCAGCGGTGTCCGGCTTGTACGGCTTAGCGTTTTTCCGGGACGGGATGATTACGGCAGCGCCGCGGGCTGCGATCGCATCATGGCACTTGCGGGTGTCGAAGGCACCGTCGGCGGTGACGCTGGCGATTTCCTGATCGGGTGTCCTGACGCGGGTCAGGAGCGCTTCGAGCGCTGTTCGACATTGCAGGAGCATGATGATTGTTGATCGCCTGAACTTGTCGGTAAGCGGTGCGCCGATCACACGTGTTTGGCGTAATTCCATGGCAGGAGATCATCGATCTGGCTCTGCCTGTGTCCGTTGACGATGGCTGTGAGGGTGGCTTTCAGGTAGGCATGCGGCTCGATGGTGTTGAGTTTGCAGGTCTCGACCAGTGAGGCGATGGTGGCCCAGTTTTCGGCACCGGCATCGTGCCCTGCAAACAGGGCGTTCTTTCGGTTCAGGGCAATGGGGCGGATGGTGCGTTCGACTGCGTTATTGCCCAACTCGATGCGGCCATCGGTCAGGAACCGGATCAGGCCAGTCCAATATTTTGCGATATATTTCAACGCCTCGCCCAAGGGGGATTTTGCCGACACGCGAGCTCGGTGATGGATGAGCCAGGTCTCCAAGTCGGCAATCTTCGGCGCTGACTGGTCTTGGCGGACGGCGAGCCGCGCGCTTGGGGCGAAGCCCCTGATCTCAGTCTCGATCTTGTAGAGTTCGGCGATGCGCGTCAGCCCGTCTTCGGCGATCGGGGCGGTGCTGTTGCGGGCAACCTCATACAGTTTGCGGCGGGCATGGGCCCAGCAATAGGCCAGTTGGATGGCAGGGCCAACCCGGTCGGGCTGGATCAGGCGGTTGTATCCGGCATAAGCATCGACCTGCAGGATGCCGGTGAAGTCTTTCAGAATACCGTCTGTTGATTTGCACCCAGAACTGAGCCGGTAAGGCGCATAATTTTCACTGAGAACTGAGCCATGTGAACCTACTCCCAAAGCAGAAAGCAGCGGGGGCAACGGAGTGATCCACATGGGACTTTTGAAT
>JBATDH010000173.1:0-6859 GCA_049663365.1 Albidovulum sp.
GTGCGGGGCCGGGGGCTGCGGCTATGCCGACCGCCCCCAGCAGGCAACCACTGGCAGTTGCAGCAGCGAGATGGCGCGACATCGGACCTCTGCCCGTCTATTCCGCCGGTTCGACTGTCAGTTCAACCGGAGCCAGACCATCAATTTCGCCGTAAAGCACATCGCCCGCCTGAACCGGACCGACGCCTGCCGGTGTGCCGGTCATGATCAGATCGCCGGGGCCAAGGTGATAAAGCGTCGAGAGATGCGCGATGATCGCGGGCACCGACCAGACCATGTCTGACAGATGCGCCCGCTGCACCGGTTCGCCGTTCAGCAGAAGCGATATCGCCTGCGGCCCCGGCTTGCCGAACTCTGCCGCCGGGCTGATGGCCCCGATGATCGCCCCATGCTCGAAATCCTTGGAGTAATCCCAAGGCTTGCGCGCCTCCTTGGCCTTGGCCTGCAAATCGCGCCGGGTCATGTCAAGCCCGGCGGCATAGCCGAACACCGCCGCCATGGCGTCAGCTTCGGCCACGCGAAACACCGGCGCGCCAAGGGCCACGACGAATTCCATCTCGTGATGATAGTTGGTGGTGCCGGGCGGATAGGGGATGCGCGCGCCCGACAGGGTCATATGCACCGGGCATTTGGTGAAATAGAACGGCATGTCGCGGTCGACCTGATTGCCGAATTCCGCCGCATGGTCGGCATAATTGCGACCGACGCAGAAGATACGCGACACGGGATAGGATTTGTCCGAACCGCGAATGGGCAGGATCGCGGCGGGCGGGGCGGGAAACTGAAGGTTTGTCATTCGCCGTAGGGTATCCAGATATTTTTCACCTGCGTTGCCTTTAGCAAGAATTCGCGGCCCTGACCATCGGCTCCGTGCCAGTTTCGGTTGGGCAGGGTCCATGTGGCTTTGAGGTTTCCGGCGCTTGCCGCCTCGACCATCCTGGCCCCCTCGGGCGATCCCGAATACCACATCGCGGCCACGTCATCATGATCGGCGAGCGTCTTGGCCAGATCGTCACGCGGCCCGGTGACGATATTGACCACGCCGCCCGGCAGGTCGGAAGTGTCAAACACCTGATAAAGATCGGTGGCGGCCAAGGGCATGTTCTGGGCCGGAATGGCGATGACCCGATTGCCCATGGCGATGGCGGGCAGCACCAGGCTGAGAAACCCCAGAAGCGGCGCGTCATTGGGGCAGGCGATGCCCATCACACCAAACGCCTCGGGCATGGCCAGCGTGACATGCGCCGATTTGGTCTGATGCACCGCCCCGTCGAATTTGTCGGCCTGGGCCGCATAGTAAAAGGTGCGGCGAATGGCGGCGGCGACCTCCTGGGCGGGTTTGGGCGTGCCTGCGGATTTCAGCCGCGCGGTGAATTCCGCTTCGCGCGCCGCTAGGTTTTCGGCCATGTAGTACAGCACCTGCGCCCGGTTATGGCCCGTCGCCCTGCCCCAACCGCCCGCCTTATGCGCCGCCTCGACCGCGTTGCGGATATCCTTGCGGTTACCAAGACCAGCAAGCCCGATCAGGCCCTTGCCATGAACAGCGTAGGAATAGCCGCTGTCGGGGCGTTTTTGTGCGCCGCCGATATACATCTTGGCGGTGCGGTCGACGGGCGCGGGGCCGCCTTTGGTCAAGGCAGTCGGATCCGGCGCGGCATCGAGCCGCCCCGTCTCCGCCTCAGGCCTTGCCTTCGGGGTCGGGGTGGCAAGGTATTCGCGCATGCCTTCGCGCCCGCCTTCGCGGCCAAAACCCGACTCTCGGTAGCCGCCGAACCCGGCACCGGCGTCGAAGATATTGGTCGAGTTGATCCAGACCACACCCGCCTTGACCTTCGCTGCGATATCGAGCGCCAGATTGATGTTTTCCGACCAGATCGAGGCGGCCAGCCCGTAACGGGTGTTATTGGCCAGCGCCACCGCCTCATCCGGGGTTCGAAAGGTGGTCAGCGTGGCGACGGGGCCGAATATCTCGACCTCCGACAGAATATTGGCAGGGGCGACATTGGTCATGAAGCCGGGGGCGAAAAAGCTGCCCTTGGCGGGCAGATCGCACGCGGCCTGATGCAGCACCGCGCCCTGCGCCTCGCCTTTGGCCACCAGATCGCGGATGCGCGCCAGTTGCACGGGATCGACGATGGCACCGATATCGGTGGATTTGTCGAGCGGATCGCCGAGGCGCAGCTTGGCCAGCCGCGCCGTCAGCCGCGCGACAAAGGCTTTTTCCACCGCCTCGGCCACCAGAATTCGGCTGCCCGCGCAGCAGACCTGCCCCTGATTGAACCAGATCGCATCAACCACGCCTTCAACCGCCGCATCAAGATCGGCATCGGCAAAGACCACGAAGGGCGACTTGCCCCCCAGTTCCAGCGTCAGCTTCTTGCCGGTGCCCGCCGTCGCCTTGCGGATTGCCCGGCCCACGTCGGTCGAGCCGGTAAAGGCGATCTTGTCGACGTTAGAGGCGACCAGCGCCGCCCCGGTTTCACCATCGCCGGTGACGATATTGACCACGCCCTTGGGCAGGCCAATCTCGGCGCAGATCTCGGCGAAAGCCAGCGCGGTCAGGGGGGTGTATTCGGCAGGTTTCAGCACCACGGTATTGCCCGCCGCCAGCGCTGGGGCGATTTTCCAGGCCAGCATCAGCAGCGGAAAATTCCACGGGATGATCTGGCCGCAGACGCCCACCGGTGTCGATCCGGGAAACTCATCGTCGAGCATCTCGGCCCAGCCCGCGTGATGATAAAAGTGCCGGGCGACCAATGGCACGTCGATATCGCGGGTTTCGCGGATCGGCTTGCCATTGTCGAGGCATTCGAGCACCGCCAGAAACCGGTCGCGTTTTTGCACATTGCGGGCGATGGCATAGAGCCATTTGGCCCGCTCATGCCCTGACAGTTTTGACCAGGCGGGAAGGGCCGCGCGGGCGGATTTGACGGCGGCAGCGACATCTGCAGAGGTGCCCTGGCTGACCCTGGCAAGCACGTCGCCAGTTGCCGGATTGGCCACGGCGAATGTCTTGCCGGGTTTGCTAAACACCCCGCCGATGAAATGCCCGAACGCCTGCCGCGTCTTCAGCCATTGCACCACCTCACCCGAGGCTTCGGGGGCGGGGCCGTAATCCATCGTTTCAAGTATCTCTGACACAGAAGGCATGGGTCCTCTCAGGCAAGCGCATGGCGTGAGGACGCGGCATAGCGCCCGGTGACGAAATGTTCCAACTGGCGTTCGATATCGCCCAGCATCGACGAGGCCCCGACGCGGAAAAGATCAGGGCGGAGCCAGTCATTGCCCAACTCCTCTTTCATCAGAATCTGCCAGGCGATGGCGTCCTTGGCGGTCTTGAGCCCGCCCGCCGGTTTGAAGCCGATCTTGTGGCCGGTGCGTTGCCCGTAATCGCGCAGCGCCCGCGCCATGATCAAGCTGACCGGAAGGGTGGCGTTCACGCCCTCCTTGCCGGTAGAGGTCTTGATGAAATCCGCCCCCGCCTGCATCGCCACCATGCTGGCCTTGTAGACATTGCGCAGGGTCTTCAGCTCGCCCGTTGCCAGAATCGCCTTCATATGCGCCGCACCGCAGGCTTCGCGCATCGCCGCAACCTCATCGTAAAGCGCCGCCCAGTCGGCGTTGAGCACATGGGCGCGGGAAATCACGATGTCGATCTCATCGGCCCCCTCATCCACCGCATAGCGGATTTCGGCCAGTCGCAGCGGCAGCGGCATCAATCCTGCGGGAAAGCCGGTGGCGACCGAGGCCACGGGAATATCGGTGCCCGCAACCCCCTTGACGGCGGCGGCCACCATCATCGGATAAACGCAGACCGCCCCGGTGGTCAGATGGTCAAGCCCCAGCCCCGTCATGATCCGGTCAGCCAAAGGCCGCCGCGCCTTGGCGCAAAGCCGCATGACCCGGTCGGGGGTATCGTCGCCCGACAGCGTCGTCAGATCGACGCAGCGGATGGCATTGACCAGCCAGGCCGCCTGCCATTGCTTCTTGACGCTTCGCCTAGTGGTCAGCGTCGCCGCGCGGCGTTCCGCCGCCTGGCTATTGACCGCGATCTGGTCGAACCAGTCGATCTGCAACAGCACACCGGGATTGCGCGGGCGGTTGGTTTGGGCGGGCGCCTGTGCGGTCGACATCGGGTTATCCTGCCTATGGGCCTGCTGGATCATAGCCCGAAACGCTAGCGATTGTCGCCTGTGACCGCAATGCCGGGGTTTTGCCGCAAGACCAGAAAATACAGCACGCCCTATTTGCGCGGCTTGCCTTTCCACGTCCCCAGCCAGCCGCTGAACCGGCCCCAGACCCCGCGCGCCCGTCCCGCCGCCAGATCGGCGCGCTCATCGACGCTTTCCCAGGCCTCTTCCACATCCTCCAGCAGCGGATCAATGGAGCGTTCGCGAAATTGCAGCCACATGCGGCGGAAAAGCAGCGCGAGGACCACGAAAGCGATCAGCAGGACGATGTTGACCCAAGGAATGATGGTCGCGTCCGGCCCCGCAACCGGCGTGATGCCGACGGCATTGGGGAAGGTCGACAGATACACGATGCGCCAGCCATAGCGGGTGACGGCCACCCATTGCGGGGCGGCGGCGGTCGATTTCACATCTTCCGCCTGGGTCTGCAAATTCGCGGTGTCGAACTTGAAATAGGGCGGCCATGACCAGCCGGTATCCTCGTTGCGATAGACCATCGGATCGCCATTGGCCTGAACCGTCTGGATGAACTGCACATCGCGGTTGGCCAAGGTGCCCGCCTGATCGTCGGGATTGGACCAGAATATCCGCGTCCAGTCATGCAGGTCCTGACGTTCCTGATAGGTATTGACCACCCGCACGATGTCATGACGCGGCAGGGTGTAATGCAGAAACCCGCCGACAATCAGGATCGCCAGCGCCCAGAGCGCCCATTTCAACCGTCTGCGCCCCTTGCTGCCCTTGGGCAGCCAGATGTTGATCCCGACCACCCCGGCGACGATGACAAGAAGAACGATCCCCCAGTAAACCCAGCCCGACATCGCCACCTCCTATTGGTAATTGACCAGATAGACCGTCACCGCCATCACCATCATCGGGATGACATAGACCAGCCAGATCAGCTTTTTGCGCAGCCCGCTTTCATAATCGCGCATGCCCGCCTCTATATAGGCGCTGCGCTCGGCATTTCCCTGCCCTTCGGGCGGATTTTCATCCCAGCGCTTTTCCAGCTTTTCGCGCCGCACCGACCGCGAATAGATCGACACCAGCAGATAGATGACGGAAAGACCGATGAAGCCGAAAACGGCAAGGCGGATCAAGGCGATCATCTGCGTTCCTTTCTGACAGCGCCCCAGGGGCCGACAAGATCGACGATATCGGGCGTTGGTGCCGCCCGGCCCGCCGACGCGGCAGGCTCGCCCATTCCCGGCTCGGCCCCGAACAGCGCCGCCCGCGCCCCGGCCTTGTCTATCTGATACTCGCGTTCAAGGAAATCGGCGACATAGGTCTTTTTGGCTTCGGACCAGCCCATATAGGACCGGTAGAACAGTTCCTTGTGGCAGATGAACAACTGACGCACATCCAGCGGGGCCAGTTCGGCCAGCAGCATGTTGACCAGATCGCGGTCGCCATGGGGCCGCGCCCGCAGCGTGTAGAAATAGGCCGGATGGGTCGAGGTAATCCGTGGCCAGGGACCGCCGGTCTCGACCCAGCGCAGCACCGCGGCCAGGCCCTGAAACTCGTCGGGCAGGCGCGCAGCCAACTTTTGCGCCACGCCACGCAGGTCGCGCCGCGACCCGGCCCCGGTATCAAGGCCAAGCGCCGCCGCCGCATCGACCAGAATGAAATCCATCTTCTGGCGCAGGATCGCCGCCGCATCAGCCCCGCGCGCGGTGACGATGGGTTCGACCAGATCGTTCATCTCGAGAAACTTGGCGATCTGATTGCGGTCGCCCATGTCGAAGACGTATTTGATCGGCAATGGCCCCAGATCTTCGCGCGGCCCCGTCGAAATCGCCGCCGGATGGGCCACATCGCGGAAAATATAGATACCGCCGAAATGCGCGGTCCAGAAATTGCCCTGATCGAAAACGGTGGATTGCAGCGTGACCGGATGGCGCACCACATCGCCGGTGGACTTGGCCAGCGTGATCATCTCGGCGATCAGCACATCATCCCACCAGCCGTCCTCCTCGTTGCGGAACCGCTCGATCAACCCGGTCAGCTTTTGCGCCTCGGCCACATGGTTGCCGGTGGTGTCGGCGACCACGGTGATGCGGCGGATATCGAAAAGCCGCGCCGGACTGGCCAGATCATAGACGGTGTTTTCCAGTTCCCCCGCCACCGCATCGCGCGCCGTCAGGCTGAACAACTGCGCCTCGTTCCGCTCGATGAACTGCCGCAATATCCCGCGCGAGGAGGAAAATTTGGCATTGAGCAAGGGCGCGTTCTTCTGATCGGTGGTCAGCAGAATAAACTGCCGGTTGCAGCCATTGGGGTTGAGATAGAGGTGATCGGCAAGCGCATCGCCCACCTCGGGCGAATAGCCCGAAATGTCGATGTGGAAATCCGTCAGCGCCGTGGTCTTGCCAGTCAGTTGTTTCAGCGCCCGGTTATAGCGTTCGATGAGCGCGGGGCTTTCCACCGGGATCAGGTTGCCAAACATCAGGCCTTTTTCGATGAGGCGTTTCATGCACGGCCTTTCGGTTTACTGCGGGCGCGTGCCCCCACCCCCATCCCCTCCCCACGAGGGGGAGGGGAGGTGACGGAACCTGCCGTCGCAAGATCGGCGGGCGGCGGAAGAACTGTCTTGCCGCGCATCATGATCTCGGCCCTCTCTGTTTCGGCGCAGCGCCTGCCACATCTCGGCTCCCCTCCCCCTCGTGGGG
>JBATDH010000174.1:0-32882 GCA_049663365.1 Albidovulum sp.
GTGCCGGATCGCGCGGCCCGGCGGCGGCGCGGCGATATTCACGGCGCTCGGGCGCTTTTAGCGGTTGCATGACGCATCCTCCACGATCCAGGCGCACAGCGCGGGGAAAGACTGCCCCGCCGCCGCCGCCTGTTCGGGCGACAGCGATGTCGGCGTCATCCCCGGCTGGGTATTGATCTCCAGAATGAACAGCCCGGCCAACCCGCGCGTATCGTCCCAGCGAAAATCGCTGCGGCTCAGCCCCCGGCACCCCAGCGCATGATGGGCGCGCAAGGAATAGTCGCGGCAGGCTTCGGCAATCTCGGTCGGCAGATCGGCGGGGCAGCTATGCGTCGATCCACCCGGATCGTATTTGGCATGGTAATCATACCAGCCCGCCGCATGGATTTCGGTGACACAGCCCGCCCGGTCGCCGAAAACCGAACAGGTCAGCTCGCGCCCCGACACATAGCGCTCCACCATCGCGGTATCAGGCACTTCGGCCCCCAGATGCGGCGGCGAATTGGCATCCTTGTCAACGATATAGACCCCGACCGATGATCCTTCGGCATTGGGTTTGACCACATAGGGCGGCACCATCACGTGACGCGCCATGATCTCGGATTTCGCCGCCAGCACACTTTCCGCCACCGGCAGCCCGGCGGCGCGAAACACATCCTTGGCCCGCGCCTTGTCCATCGCCAGCGCCGAGGCCAGCACACCTGAATGGGTATAGGCCAGCCCCAGCCATTCCAGCAGGCCCTGCACACAGCCATCCTCGCCCCAGCGGCCATGCAGGGCGTTGAAACAGACATCCGGGCAGATCGCGGTCAGGCGCGCGGCAAGATCGCGGCCGGCATCGACCTCGACCACCTCATATCCCGCCTCCCGCAGGGCGTTGGCGCATTCGCGCCCGCTGGACAGCGACACCTCCCGCTCTGCGGAAAGGCCGCCCATCAGTACCGCCACTTTGGGGGCTGTCCTGCTCGACATACCCGCCACTGGTGCCTCATCGGGCCGTTATCGGCCCCTTTTTATGTCCCGGTCGCTTCACCGGATTTTGCCGCCGGTTCGCCGACGCGCATAATTTCCCACTCTAACGTCAAACCGGAGTGTTGGAAAACCCTTTTTCGCACTTCCTCGCCCAATCCTTCCAGATCAGCCGCAGTGGCCCCGCCGGTATTGATCAGAAAGTTGGAATGTTTCTCGCTCATCGCTGCCCCGCCGCGCCGCGCGCCACGCATTCCGGCGGCGTCGATCACCTTCCAGGCCTTCAGATCATGGCGGTCATCGGCCCGCCCCGTCGATGAAAAACCGCCCGGATTGCGAAAGGTCGACCCGGCGGATCGGTCCTTGACCGGCTGGCTGGCATCGCGCCGTGCGATCTGCTCCTCCATCAGCGCCGCCAGTGCCGCCGAGTCGCCCAATGCCCCCTCAAGCACCGCCGATATCAGCACCCACCCCTCGGGCAGGGCCGACTGGCGATAGGCGAATTTCAGCGCCTCTGGCGTTAGTTCCACCACCTCGCCCGCCCGAGTCACCGCCGTGGCGCTGACCAAATGATCGGCGACATAAGACCCGTAGCAGCCCGCATTCATCCGCACCGCCCCGCCGATCGCGCCGGGAATGGTGCGCAGAAAGGTCAGATCCACCCGCGCCTCAGCCGCCTTGCGCGCCACATGCGCATCCAGCGCCGCCGCCCCCGCGTTCACCCGCGTCCCTTCAATCGAAATCTCGTTGAACCCGCGCCCGAGCCGGATCACCACCGCCCGGATGCCGCCATCGCGCACGATCAGGTTCGACCCGACCCCCATCGGAAACACCGGGGTGCCAGGATCAAGAGCCGCCAGAAACGCCTGCAAATCCTCCCGGTCGGCAGGCTGAAACAGCCAGTCCGCCGGCCCGCCCACGCGCAGCCATGTCAGATCGGCAAGCGACCGGTTGGGTGTCAGCGTACCGCGCACCGAAGGAAGCGTCTGGGCCATGCGCTTGTGGTAGCCAAAACCCCCCCGCCCCGCAAGCCAAGAGGCGCGCGCGCGACTATGGTCGTGCAATCGGCGAGGGTGATATCTTGCGCCCTGTCATCCCCGCGAAAGCGGGGAACTTTCGACCTCGCGCGCCGTTGGCGGAAATCTCCGCTTCACTCGAACCGCACCCCCCTGCTCTGCGCCCGCAACCTCGGGTCATGCGACTTTACCAGCACAGGCCGGCCTTCCAGTACCTCGTCGCAACGCGCCAGCGTATCTTCTTCCAGCCGCGCCATGGCCTCGGCGGTGTAAAATGTCAGATGCGGCAGCATCAGGACGTTGGGCAGGGCCAAAAGCGGGCTCATCGGGTGACCCGACAGGGTCAGCGGCTCGGCGGAAAAAACGTCAAGCCCTGCCCCGGCGATCTTCCCCTCGGTCAGGGCCGCCACCAGCGCCGCCTCATCGACCAGCGCGCCGCGCGAGGAGTTGATGAGGAAGGCGGTGGGCTTCATCGCGGCAAACTCCGCCGCGCCGATGATATGGCGGGTGGTGGCGTTCAGCGTGCAGTGGAGCGAGACGAAATCGGATTGCACCAGAAGGCCGTGGAGGTCGTCGATCTTTTCGGCACCAAGCGCCGCCACCTCGGTCGCGCTCTTGCCGGGATCATAGGCGATGACGCGGGCGCGGAACCCCTGCCCCGCCATGCGCGCGAAACTGCGTCCGATCCGCCCCAGCCCGACGATACCGACGGTCTTGCCCGCGATGTCGCCCCCCATCCAGCGGACCGTGGGCCATGCCCAGCCTTCGGCCCGCATCTGCCGGTCGAGCGGCACCAGCCGCTTGGCCAGCGCCAGCATCAGGGTAAAGGCCCCTTCAGCCACGGTTTGCTCGGCATATTCGGGGATGTTGACCACCGGAATACCGCGTGCGATGGCCGTCGGGATGTCGATCGCGTCAATGCCGACGCCGTATTTGACAATGCCCTTGAGGCGTTTGGCCGCGCCGATCACCCGCGCCATAATGGGCGTGTAGCACATGAGGATAAGATCGGCATCGACGACGGCCTCCAGCAACGCATCTTCACTGATACCGTCGGGCAGAAGAACCAGTGTGCCGCGCCGCCGGAGTTCGGCGTCCAGATAGGGTGTTTCAAGTTTGCTGTCGGTGCGGACGATTTTCATGTGGCTGTCCCTATCGCAATTTCCCGGTTGATGCAGACGGTTCCCTTAAGGGACCGGTCACGGCATGGCCACACCCAGTTCGGGCCCGTCGATCAGCGGTGTCGCATGGGCAACCCGATCGAGGGCCACGGGATCGGCGATGGTAATCCGGGTGCCGTCGATTTCGACGCCATCGTCGCGCAAGGCCCGCAACGCCCGTGACAGGTTTTCGGGTGTCATGCCCAGATATGAAGCCAGCAGCCGCTTTTCCAGCGGCAACTCAAACCGGCAGGCGCCGCCCCGCACACGGGACTGACGCAGAATGTAGCCCGCCAGCCTTTCGCGCGAGGCGCGCAATTTGATATCCTTGGCGTGGCGCACGACGCTGCGGTAGCAGTTTGCCAGTTCACTCACGATGGCCTGGGCAAAGACCGGATCACCCGCGAAGGCCACATGCAGATCGCTGCGCGGGATCATCATCACCCGGCTTTGCACCAATGTGCGCGCCGACATCAGGTAGGGCGCGTCGATGATGCAGGCCGCCAGAATAAAGGTCGACACCGGGCGAAGGACCGCCATCGTGGTTTCCTTGCCGTTCCAGCCCGCGAAAAGCTCAACCGCGCCATCGGTCAGGACATGCAGGAAATCCGCGTTCTGGCCTTCGCCGATCAGCACAACCTGTGGCGGAAAGGTTTGGTGATAGGCACCGTGGGTCAGATTGGCGAAAGTCTCGTCGCCGATGTCGCGAAACAGTGCCAGCCCGCGAATTTCCGCCAAATCAGAATCACGCATGAATTTCTCCGGTCTCCGAACGAGCTTGATATTTGTTAAGACCAGATAAGACCAAAGTTGGCAAGGCTCGGGCGGTATTTCCTCTGCCGGGTCGACCTGGGTTCAGGTGCAGTGCCTAAAACGTGCGTCTCCGACCGCGATTGACCAAATCTGATGGTTTTGGGCAAAATAAACCTCTAAATTTGACATGGATCATGATGGCCGCGCGGCGCAGATGGTTCTTGGCCGCAAATCGCGGGCAACCCTGCCCGGATCCTATGCGGGGATATAACCATGCAACATGCTTCACCGGCATCGACCGGCGACAAGAATCGGGCATTGGCGCTTAGCACGATAGCCTTTACGGTTTGTTTCGCGGTCTGGACGATCTTTTCCATCATCGGCGTCGCTATCAAGAAGGAACTGGGACTGAGCGAGTTCGAGTTCGGGCTTCTGGTCGCCACGCCGATCCTGACCGGGTCGCTGACGCGGCTGATCCTTGGCGTCTGGACCGAGAAATACGGCGGCAGGCTGATCTTTTCGGCGCAGATGATCCTGACGGGTCTGGCCACATGGGCGCTGACGCTGGCCCATACCTATACCATGTATCTGGTCGCCGCCCTTGGTATCGGCCTCGCGGGCGGGTCGTTCATCATCGGGGTGGCCTATGTGTCGCGCTGGTACGAGCAGGGCAGGCAGGGCACGGCGCTGGGCATTTTCGGCGCGGGCAATGTCGGTGCGGCGGTCACCAAGTTTCTCGCCCCCTTCGTGATGGTGGCTTACGGCTGGCAGGGCGTCGCGCAGATATGGGCCGCGGGCATTGCTGTCATGGGGGTGTTGTTTTTCCTCTTGGCCAAGGATGACCCCGAACTGGTCGAACGGCGCAAGTCCGGGGTCAAGGCCCCGACTCTGGCCGAGCAATTCGCACCGCTGAAGAACCTTCAGGTCTGGCGTTTCTCGCTTTACTATTTCTTCGTTTTCGGCGCCTTCGTGGCACTGGCGCTGTGGATGCCGCATTACCTGATCGACGTCTATGGCATGGACATCGAGACCGCCGGCATGTCGGCGGCGGCATTTTCGCTTTCTGCCTCGATCTTCCGCGCCTATGGCGGCCATCTTTCGGATCGTTTCGGCGCGCGGGCGGTGATGTACTGGTGTTTCGGTTTCAGCCTGATCTTCCTTTTCATGCTGTCCTATCCGCCGACTGACTACGTCATCCAGGGCAAAGACGGCCCGATCCACTTCTCGACCGAAATGGGCCGCTGGCCGTTCGTGATTACCCTCTTCGCGCTGGGCTTCTTCATGTCGCTGGGCAAGGCGGCGGTTTACCGGCACATCCCGGTCTATTATCCCAAGCATGTCGGCGCGGTCGGCGGCCTGGTGGGCATGATCGGCGGTCTTGGCGGTTTCGTGCTGCCGCTGTCCTTCGGCGCGCTGCTGGACCTGACCGGCATCTACACGACCTGTTTCGTGCTCTTGTTCGTCATCGTTGCGGTTTCACTGGCCTGGATGCATCTGTCGGTGCGGGCAATGGAACGTGCAGCACATGGCGAAGCGCTCGACAGCCTGCCGGAACTGCCGGAAATGCAGCCGATCCACATCCCCGGCACGACCGTCATGCAAAAGACGCTGGACGAGTGGCACCCCGAAGAAAAGGGGTTCTGGGACGAGAAAGGCAAGGCCATTGCGCGCCGCAATCTGTGGATTTCAATCCCGGCACTGCTTTTGGCCTTTTCGGTCTGGATGGTGTGGTCGATGGTGGTGGCCCGGCTTCCTGCCATCGGCTTTGACTTCACGCCGGGGCAACTGTTCTGGCTGGCCGCACTGCCGGGGCTCTCGGGGGCGACCTTGCGCATCTTCTACAGCTTCATGGTGCCTATCTTTGGCGGCAGGTTGTGGACGACACTTTCCACCGCGTCGCTGCTGCTGCCCGCCATGGGCATCGGCTATGCGGTGCAGAACCCGGAAACCCCTTACCTCATCTTCATGACCCTGGCGCTCTTGTGCGGGCTAGGCGGTGGCAACTTTGCTTCCTCCATGGCCAATATCGCCTATTTCTTCCCCAAAGCGGAAAAGGGCAACGCGCTCGCGCTGAATGCGGGTCTGGGTAACCTCGGTGTTTCGGTCATGCAGTTTCTGGTGCCGATCGTCATCACCATGGGCGTCTTTGGCGCGATGGGCGGCGATGCGGTGACACTGGCCGACGGCAAACAGCTCTGGATCCAGAATGCCGGTTTCGTCTGGGTGCCGTTCATCATCGTGGCGACCATCGCCGCGTGGTGGGGCATGAATGACATTGCCGACGCCAAGGCGAGTTTTCGTGATCAGGCGATCATCTTTTCGCGGTTCCACAACTGGATCATGTGTATCCTTTACACTGGCACCTTCGGTAGCTTCATCGGTTATTCGGCGGGCTTCCCGCTGCTCACGAAGCTGATGTTCCCAGAGGTCAACGCGCTGCAATACGTGTTCCTCGGGCCCCTTGTCGGCGCGCTGTCGCGTGCGGCAACCGGATGGGTCAGCGACAGGTTCGGCGGCGGTCGGGTGACGTTCTGGACCTTCGCCGGCATGATCATCGCTGTTTTCGGGGTCATCACCTTCCTGCCGAGTGATGGCATGGGTGGCAGCTTCATCGGCTTCTTTGCCTGCTTCATGGCGCTGTTCTTCCTGACCGGTATTGGCAACGCGTCGACCTTCCAGATGATCCCGGCGATCATGGGGCGCGAAATTCCGCGACTGATGCCGGAACTGGATGCGGCTGCAATGCGCAAACAGGCCGAGCGCGAAAGTGCCGCGATCATCGCCTTTACCTCTGCCATCGCGGCCTACGGGGCCTTTTTCATCCCGAAGGCATATGGTACGTCGATCGCAATGACGGGTGGACCAGTGATGGCGCTTTGGGCCTTCCTGATTTTCTACGCCCTTTGCCTGGTGCTGACCTGGGTCTTCTACACCCGGCCCGGCGGCGTTTTGCATGACCTGGAGCGTGGACGGATTTCCGCCGCCCCCGCACAAGCCTGAACCTATAGGAGCGCATGATGAGCCATCTTCTTGACCGGCTGAATTTCCTGAAAACCCTTCGCAAGGATACGTTTGCGGACGGCCACGGACAAACCACCATTGAAAACCGTGACTGGGAGGAAACCTACCGGAACCGCTGGCGGCACGACAAGATCGTGCGCTCCACCCACGGGGTAAACTGCACCGGGTCGTGTTCGTGGAAAATCTACGTCAAATCCGGGATCGTGACCTGGGAAACCCAGCAGACCGACTATCCGCGCACGCGGCCCGACTTGCCGAACCACGAACCGCGCGGCTGTGCGCGCGGGGCAAGCTATAGCTGGTATCTCTACTCGGCCAACCGGGTAAAGACACCGCTGGTGCGGGGTCGGCTGATGCGGATGTGGCGCGAATTGCGCCGCACCCAATCACCGGTTGAAGCCTGGACCACGATCCAGTCCGATCCGGCCAAGCGCGCAAGTTACACCAGGACACGCGGCAAGGGCGGCTTTGTCCGCGCAAGCTGGGACGAGGTGCTGGAGATAAACGCCGCCGCCAATGTCTATACGACCAAGACCTATGGCCCCGACCGGGTGTTCGGCTTTTCGTCCATCCCGGCGATGTCGATGGTTTCCTATGCCGCGGGGTCGCGTTATCTGAGCCTGCTGGGTGGCACCTGCATGTCCTTTTACGACTGGTATTGCGATCTGCCGCCCGCGTCGCCGATGACCTGGGGCGAACAGACCGACGTGCCGGAAAGCGCCGACTGGTACAATGCCGGCTATTTGATCCTGTGGGGATCGAACGTGCCGCAGACGCGCACGCCGGACGCGCATTTCTACACCGAGGCGCGGTACCGCGGCACCAAATCCGCGGTGATCTGTCCGGACTATTCCGAAGCCGCGAAGTTTTCCGATATCTGGCTCAGCGCCAAGCAGGGAACGGATTCCGCGCTGGGCATGGCCTTTGGCCATGTAATATTGCGCGAATTCCATCTGGACCGGCAGGCCGATTATTTCGAGGATTATTGCCGCAAATATTCCGACATGCCGATGCTGGTAAAGCTGGAGCCGAAGGGCGACAGCTATGTGCCGGGACGCCAGCTTCGCGCTGCCGATTTCGACAAGGCGCTGGGCGAGAAGAACAATCCCGATTGGAAAACCGTCGGCATCGACGAAAACTCGGGCAAGATCGTCGCTCCGAACGGCTCGGTGGGTTTCCGCTGGGGCGAGGATGGCAAGTGGAACCTTGAGGAAAAGGCCGGTGGCAAGGATGTCGCGCTCAAAATGAGCCTGATCCTCGACAGCGACCGTGATGACGTGATCGGCGTCGATTTCCCCTATTTCGGCGGTGCGGCCTCGAACGGTTTCGAAAACGATGCGCGCGGCGAGGTTCTGACCCGCAACGTGCCGGTCAAGAAGGTGAAGCTTGCCGACGGCAAGGAGCACTACGTCACCACCGTCTTTGACCTCTTTTGCGCCAATTACAGCCTAGATCGCGGCCTTGGCGGCGACCATGTGGCGAGCGACTATGATGCCGATGTGCCGTTTACGCCCGCCTGGGCGGAAAAGATCACCGGCGTTGCGCGCGACCGGATCATCCAGGTAGCCCGCGAATTCGCCAGCAATGCCGAGAAGACCAACGGCAAGTCGATGATCATCATCGGTGCGGGGATGAACCACTGGTATCATATGGACATGAATTACCGCGCCGTCATCAACATGCTGGTCATGTGTGGCTGTGTCGGTCAGTCCGGCGGCGGCTGGGCGCATTATGTGGGCCAGGAAAAGCTGCGCCCGCAAACCGGCTGGACGGCTCTGGCCTTCGCGCTCGACTGGGCGCGTCCGCCGCGGCACATGAATTCGACCAGCGCCTGGTATGCCCATACCGACCAATGGCGCTATGAGACTGTGACCAGCGCCGAGATATTGTCGCCAACCGCCCCGGAGGGCGACTGGAAAGACCTGAGCCTGATCGACTACAATATCAGGGCCGAGCGGATGGGCTGGCTGCCCTCTGCGCCGCAGCTTCGCCGGAACCCCCTTGAGGTGGGCAAGGCGGCGAAAGCGGCGGGCAAGCCGGTGGCGGAATATGTGGCCGAACAGTTGAAATCCGGCAAACTGGAAATGTCCTGTGTGGACCCCGACGCCCCGGAAAACTGGCCGCGCAACCTTTTCGTCTGGCGGTCGAACCTGCTGGGGTCATCGGGCAAGGGGCATGAATATTTCCTCAAGCACCTTCTGGGCACCGATCACGGGGTTCAGGGCAAGGATCTGGGCGAGGAAGGCCGCATGAAACCGGTCGAGGCGGTCTGGCATGACAAGGCGCCGGAAGGAAAGCTCGACCTTTTGGTCACGCTCGATTTTCGCATGTCTACCACGGCGGTCTATTCCGACATCGTGCTGCCGACGGCAAGCTGGTATGAAAAGGACGATCTCAACACCTCAGACATGCACCCGTTCATCCACCCGCTTCAGGCGGCAGTGGACCCGGCCTATGAGAGCAAGTCGGACTGGGAGATTTTCAAGGCGATTGCCAGAAAGTTCTCCGAAGTCGCCCCTGAAATCCTTGGGGTGGAAACCGATGTGGTGCAGCTTCCATTGCAACATGACAGCCCGATGGAGGTCGCCCAGCCCCATGTCAGGGACTGGAAAAAGGGTGACTGCGATCTGATCCCCGGCAAGACCGCGCCGAATTATATCGCGGTGGAACGCGACTATCCCAATCTCGGCAAGAAATTCGTGTCGATGGGCCCGCTGATGGACAAGCTCGGCAATGGCGGCAAGGGCATCGCCTGGGACACCAAGGAAGAGGTGCACCATCTTCAGGCGCTCAACGGGCGCGTCACCGAGGCGGGTGTGACCGAAGGGCTGGCGCGGATTGAAACCGCGATAGATGCGGCCGAGATGATCTTGATGCTGGCCCCCGAAACCAATGGCGAGGTGGCGGTCAAGGCGTGGAACGCGCTGTCCAAGTTCACCGGCCGTGAACACGCGCATCTGGCCGAGGTCAAGGAAGACGAAAAAATCCGCTTCCGCGACATCGCGGCGCAACCGCGCAAGATCATCTCGTCGCCCACATGGTCGGGGATCGAGTCCGAAGAGGTCTGCTATAACGCCGGCTATACCAACGTCCACGAACTGATCCCCTGGCGCACTGTTTCAGGCCGCCAACAGCTTTATCAGGACCACGAATGGATGCAGGCCTTTGGCGAGTTCTTCGTCACCTGGCGACCGCCGGTCGATCTGAAGACAATCAGCCCTGCCGCAACCGCCTCGCTCGGGGCGAATGAAAAGCATGTAGTGTTGAACTTCATCACCCCGCACCAGAAATGGGGCATCCACTCGACCTATACCGACAACCTTCTGATGCTGACGCTGAACCGCGGCGGGCCCTGTGTGTGGATTTCCGAGAATGATGCAAGAACCGCTGGCCTAGTCGACAATGACTGGATCGAGGTGTTCAACGCCAACGGGGTCCTGACCGCCCGCGCCGTCGTGTCGCAGCGCGTCAAGGACGGAATGTGCATGATGTATCACGCGCAGGAAAAAATCGTGAACACGCCAGGTAGCCAGATCACCGGCCTGCGCGGCGGTATCCATAATTCGGTCACCCGCACGGTGCTGAAACCCACCCATATGATCGGCGGTTATGCGCAGCTTTCCTATGGGTTCAACTATTACGGAACCGTCGGATCGAACCGCGACGAATTCGTCATCGTCCGCAAGATGAACAAGGTCGACTGGCTTGATGAACCCGCCAAAGTGGAGGCAGCAGAATGAAAGTCCGCGCACAAATCGGCATGGTGCTGAACCTCGACAAATGCATCGGGTGCCATACCTGTTCAGTTACCTGCAAGAACGTCTGGACCAGCCGCGACGGTGTCGAATACGCCTGGTTCAACAATGTGGAGACCAAGCCCGGCATCGGCTATCCGAAGGACTGGGAAAACCAGAAGCGCTGGAATGGCGGCTGGGAACGCACCGCCTCGGGCAAGTTGCGCCCCAAGCAGGGCGGCAAGTGGCGGATATTGGCGAACATCTTCGCCAATCCCGACCTGCCCGAGATTGACGATTTCTATGAGCCGTTCGATTTCGACTATGACCATCTGAAATCCGCCCCCGAAATGAACGCCTTTCCGACCGCCCGCCCGCGATCCAAGGTTTCCGGCGAACGGATGGAAAAGATCGAATGGGGCCCGAACTGGGAGGAAATTCTGGGCGGCGAATTCGCCAAGCGGTCGAAGGATTACAACTTCGAGGGCATCCAGAAGGACATCTACGGGCAGTATGAAAACACCTTCATGATGTACCTGCCGCGTCTGTGCGAACACTGCCTCAACCCGGCCTGTGCCGCCTCTTGCCCTTCAGGCGCGATCTACAAGCGCGAAGAGGATGGCGTGGTCCTGATTGATCAGGAGAAATGCCGGGGCTGGCGAATGTGCGTTTCGGGCTGCCCCTACAAGAAAATCTATTACAACTGGTCGACCGGCAAATCCGAAAAATGCACACTGTGCTATCCGCGTCTGGAAAGCGGGCTGCCAACGGTCTGTTCGGAAACCTGCGTCGGTCGCATCCGTTATATCGGCGTGATGCTTTACGATGCCGACCGGATCGCCGAGGCTGCGTCAGTCGCGGATGAAAAAGACCTTTATGACGCGCAGCTTGGTGTTTTCCTTGACCCCAATGATCCGGCAGTGATCGAGGCCGCGCGCAAGGAAGGGGTGCCCGAGGACTGGATCGCCTCGGCGCGCAAGTCGCCGATCTGGAAAATGGCGATGGAGTGGAAAATCGCCTTCCCGCTGCACCCGGAATACCGCACCTTGCCGATGGTCTGGTACATCCCGCCGCTGTCGCCGATCCAGAATGCCGCCGCCGCCGGTCAGGTCGCGGTGCAAGACGATATGCCGGATGTGAAATCCCTGCGCATTCCAGTGCGATACCTCGCCAACATGCTGACGGCGGGCGACGAAGCGCCCGTAATTTCGGCGCTGGAACGGATGTTGGCGATGCGGTCCTATATGCGGTCAAAAACCGTGGACGGCGTGGTCAACCTGGGCGTGGCCAAGCGCGTGGGCCTGACCCCGCATCAGATTGACGAGATGTACAAGATTTTGGCCATTGCCAATTACGAGGACCGTTTCGTCATCCCGACAACGCATCGCGAAATGGTCGAGGATGCCTATGATCTGCGATCCGGTTGCGGGTTTACCGATGGCAATGGCTGTTCGACCGGGTCATCGGGCGGCAAGCTGTTTGGCAGCCGCAAATTCGTCACCCCGAAGGAGGGCTGGACATGAAGACCTTCAAGGCGCTATCGGCGCTCCTTTCCTATCCGACCGAAGACCTTCAGGCCGCCATTCCGGCAATCCGCGAGGTTCTGCACAGCGAGGGCGTTGTGCCCACCGACCGGCAGCGGACGATCGAGCCGTTGCTGAGGGGGATGGCCGAGGGCGATATCGTCGACCTTCAGGAACATTATGTGCTCCTGTTCGACCGCTCGCGCACTTTGTCGCTCAACCTCTTTGAACATGTCCACGGCGAAAGCCGGGACCGTGGCGGCGCGATGGTGGACCTTTTGGAAACCTACCGCGCCGGGGGCTTTGATCTGACCGGGCCGGAACTGCCCGATCATTTGCCCGTTCTTCTGGAATTTCTGGCCAACCGGCCATTGCCCGAAGCGCGGGAAATTCTGTCCGATGCCGGTCCTATCATCGCGGTTCTGGCCGAACGGCTGACGCGTCGGGAAACGCCCTATGCGCCGGTCCTGACGGCGCTGGCGGCCCTTGCCAATGCCGCAACGGACAGCCCCGAGGCCTCGGCAATGCTGGAACTGCCCGATGACGACCCTGAAGACCTGGAGGCGCTGGACGCGGTCTATCAGGAAGCGCAGGTCACTTTCGCACCGGACCCGAATGCGGGTTGCCCGATTTCACGCGATATCCTTGCCAAGATGGATGTTCCCATGACCCCGGCCCGCGCCGGGGCGGCCAACTGAAGGAGGCCAGAAATGCACCAGTTTATTTTCGGAACCTACCCCTATATCGCGCTGACGGTGCTGCTGATCGGCAGTGTCGTGCGCTATGAACGTGACCCCTTCACCTGGAAATCCTCGTCCAGCCAACTTTTGCGGCGCAAACAGTTGGTGATCGGATCGGTGCTGTTCCATGTTGGTGTGCTGATCATCTTTTTCGGCCATCTGGGCGGGCTGCTGACCCCGATCCAGGTTTTTGACGCCCTGGGCATCAGCCACGGGGCCAAGCAGTTGCTGGCGGTGATTGCGGGCGGCATTGCCGGGGTGATGGCGCTGGTTGGCGGCGGGATGCTGTTGCACCGGCGCATGTTTGATCCCCGCATCCGGGCCACGACGACCTTTGCCGATACCGGCATTCTGGCGCTGCTGATGCTGCAACTGGTTCTGGGCGTGGGCACTATTTTTGTTTCGCTCCAGCATCTGGACGGGCATGAGATGACCAAATTCATGTCTTGGGCCTTTGGCATCTTCACCTTTGACGGGCAGGCGGCAAGCTATATCGAAGATGTGGCCTGGATATTCAAGCTGCATCTGTTTCTGGGCCTGACCATCTTCCTTTTGTTCCCGTTCACCCGGCTGGTGCACATGCTGTCGGCGCCGGTCCGCTACCTGTGGCGGCCCGGCTATCAGATCGTGCGCACCAAGAAGCGGGGGGCGTGAGATGACACCGCTGATGTCTGACATCACCGTCAACGGCGAGGTCATCCCCGCCGAGGCCATCGCCGCCGAGGCGCAGTTGCACCCCGCCCCCAAAGGCAAGCCCGGCATCGCCTGGCGTGCTGCCGGACGGGCACTGACCATCCGGGCACTGATCTTGCAAGAAGCCGCACGGCAGGGGCTGGTGCCTGAACCGGTCAGCGGGGATCTGGGGACGATCGAAACGGATGAAGAGGCGCTGATCCGGCAGGTTCTGGACCAGGCCATCGACGCGACGCCACCGAGTGAAACAGCCATCCGTGCGGCCTATGACGCCAACCCGGATCGCTGGCGCGCGCCGACGCTCTATGAGGCCGCGCATATCCTCTTTCCCGTTCGCCCCGGTGACACCGAGGCTTTGACCAAAGCGCGGGCGACGGCGGAAACGGCGCTGGCCGAAATCACCCGCAACCCGCGCGCCTTTGATCAGTTGGCGCGCGATCTTTCGGCCTGTTCGTCGCGCGACACGGGCGGACGGCTTGGTCAGATCGTCACCGGCGACACGGTGCCGGAGTTCGAGGCCGCTCTCGATGCGCTGGCCGAGGGCGAAGTTGCCAGCGCCCCGGTGGCCACGCGTTTTGGCCTGCACATCATCCGCCTTGATGCCCGCGCGCTCGGAGAGGTTCTGCCCTTCGAGGCCGTGGCCCCGCGCATTCGCGAGGCGCTGGAAAAAGCTGAATGGGCCAGGGCCGCACAGGCATTCACCGCCGGACTGAGCGAAAGGGCCTGCGTCACGGGTGTGGACCTCAAGGCCGCCTGAAGACGGGTTTCCGACGGTATTTTTCAGGCAGTCCGTCGACTGAATTGATTGGCACACCGCAATGTGCATAATCTGCGGTCGGGAAAAGTGCGGTACGCTGGGCGATGGGGATCGTCGGGCGCGACAATCGGGGGTCGGGAATGAAATCAATTCTTGTCGCGGCGTCGCTGTGCATGATGTCCGCTGTTGCGGTTCAGGCCGGTCCGATCGACCAGGCCTGTGCGCGGTCAAACGGTGCCGCCAACATGGGGCTTTGCGCCTGTATTCAACAGGTTGCCAATATGACGCTGACAGGCTCCGATCAGAAGATGGCGGCCAAGTTCTTCAGTGATCCCGGCAAGGCACAAGAGGTTCGCCAATCATCGCGTACCGGTCATCGGGAATTCTGGCAGCGCTATGTCGCCTTCGGCAGCACTGCAGAATCGGTTTGCGCAAAATGACCCCTCGGGCGGTCAGCCCAGCACGCCGGCCTGACGCATCTGACGGGCGTAAAGCCAGGTGGCCAGTGCAATCACAAAGATCGCCAGTGTGAACCAGACAGCCTCGGCGCCGACGACCTCGGGCATTGTCACATCGGCGAGCACAAAATTGTGGATTGCGTTTGTCACCATCGAGATGAGCGAAATGCCAAGGACCGGGACGGCAAGGCGCTTGCGCGCCAGAAGCAGGATCGAACCTGCTACGGCGAACCAGACGGCAATCGCCCATGTGGCTTCGACCCAAGCCGGAAAACTTTGAAACCAGGCCCGTTCTTCTGTGGAAAAATTCGCAAGATAGGCTTCGCTCTGCAATTGGGTCATGGTGTAATCCAGCGCCCCCATCGCATTCCAAAACAGGGTGACAACACCAATCGCCCAGAGATGCCAGGGTGTTTTCATCGACGCACCTTTTGACTTTCGCCGGATCTGCGCGACACATAGCACACACAACAGCGCGCCAGCAATCCGCCTGACGCGCGCGAACACATGCCGACCCGAACCATATTCCGCGGGTGGGGTCAGTCGGTCGCGGACCTATAGGATAGCACCGCCTTTTGGGCGGTCTGCATCGCCACCATGGCGTCTTCGACCGATATCAGCTTGGTCGTGGCACCCCCCGACATGCTGCCCGACGCACCAACAAGCAGCGACCCCGCCATCATCGCCTTGTCGTCAGGTGCCTCGATCAAGGCGACGATATCGTCTGAGCCAAAGCAAAAGAACATGTGGTGCAGTTTGCCACCAATGGCTTCGATCATCTTGGCCGCAGCGTCGCGCCGGTTTTGCGGCTTTTCCACCATCGCTTTTAGTGCAGCCGGTGCATAACGTCCTTGAAACAGGTAGAATCCCATAGCACAGTTCCCCCATATTATTTCAATATGGGGGCATTATAGCGTTTTGCCTTTAATCTGATCCATCAGATCAAAGGCAAAACGCAACTATTCCCAACGCTCGCCTGTCTTGGTTTGTCTTCAATCTGATTCAGATTGAAAACAAACCGCTTTATAGCACGACATTGTCCCGTCTTGGGCGTGATTCACGTATTAACCTGACACCGCCAATCAGCCGTCGGATTCAATTTGCCGGTGCGGTCGGAACGCGGGCGTTGTCGACCGGCACCTCGACCACCACGTCGCCGGCATGTTCAAAGCTGAGCGTGAGCGTGAGGGTATCGCCGGTCTTGAACGCCTGCGTCGGCCCCATGAACATCACATGATCGCCGCCACGGGCCAGGGCATGGTGCCCCCCAGCCGGAATGACAAAGCCTTCGGGGACGTGCACCATCTGCATCATGCCGCCTTCGCCTGCCTTGTGGGTGTGCAGTTCAACCCGGCTGGCCGCATCCGACGCCGCGCCGAGCAGGCGGTCCTCTTCGGCTGCGCTGTTGTCGATGACCATGAAGGCGGCTCCGGCTTTGGCACCGGGCAGGAAGCGTGCATAGGCATCGCTGATGGTGATGGTATCGGCGGCAAGGGCGGGATGGGCAATTGCCAGCGCAAACGCGGTGAGACTGGTTTTCAGGAAAGTCATTTCAGGTGGTCCTTGGTCTGGTTTACAATGGGTTGGTCACTCATTCAGACCCGGAACGGAGGACCGCGCGCACCACTGGCCGGTACAGGGCGTTCGGCGCAATGGGCGATCTCGGTCGGGGGAACGGTTTCCACCCGCCCTTGCGGGCGCGCCAGATCGGGTGCCGGCAATTCCAGTGCCGCCAGAAGCCCCAAGGCAAGATCGGGACACAGATGCGTGGAACCGGTCGGATTGCCTGAGCCATCAAGGCCCGGTTGTACCAGTCCACCGCCGCTGCACAGAACAATGGCCCGGCCATTCACTACCGTCTGGCCACGGGCCGAGGCCGCCACCAGACTGGAAACTGCCAGCAGCAGCGCCAGTGACAGGCACAGGAAGTTTTGGGCAAAGCGCGGCATCATCGGCGCAATTTATACCGCGACGCCCTGTGCGGCCAAGCGACAAAACGAAGCGGCCCCGCTTTATCACAAGCAGGGCCGAATTCCGTCAGGACAGGTTCCGGCGGTTTACGCCGTCGCGCCCTTTGCGATGTCTTTCTTGATTTTCTGGGCTTTGGCCGACAGTTCATCGTCCTTGGCCTTGGCCAGGAAAGCGTCAAGCCCGCCACGATGATCGACGGTCCGCAATGCCGCCGCCGAGATGCGCAGCTTGAAGGTCTGGCCCAGCGCGTCCGATATCAGCGACACCGCATTGAGGTTGGGCAAGAACCGGCGGCGGGACCGGTTTTTGGCGTGGCTCACGTTATTGCCCGACATCGGGCCCTTACCGGTCAGTTCACAGACGCGCGACATCGCTTCGCTTCCTTCGTATGCTTGGGCGTAATCGCCCGTCATTCAGATAACATGCAAGGGCGCCGCAGTCGCAGCGCCTCCAATTCCGTTCGGGGGGATAAGGGCAAAGCCGGGGGGCGTCAAGCGATTCATGGCGGTGGATAGGTTTCACGTGGAATAAATTGAACCCAATCCCTATCGGGTATTGCCTTTGATCAGTTTCATCAGATTGAAGACAAACCGCTTTAGCCACATTTCGAATGCCCGCAACTGGGGCAGGTCATGCAGCCTTCGATCATTTGCATCCCGAACTGGCCGCAGGACGGGCAGGCAGGGCCGCGCGGGGCATCACCCACCGCCATCACCTGGGATTTGGGGTCGGATTTCAGGCCCAGCCCCTCACCTTCCAGAAAACCGATGGCGATCATGTGACGCTCGATCACGCCGCCGATGGCGGCAAGGATCGAGGGGATATACCGGCCATTCATCCACGCCCCGCCGCGCGGATCGAAGACGGCTTTCAACTCTTCAACCACGAAAGACACATCGCCGCCGCGGCGAAAGACGGCCGAAATCATCCGGGTCAGCGCCACGGTCCAGGCGAAATGCTCCATATTCTTGGAGTTGATGAAAACCTCGAACGGGCGGCGGTGGCCGGACTGGATGATGTCGTTGATGGTGATATAGATCGCATGTTCGCTGTCGGGCCATTTCAGCTTGTAGGTCGCCCCTTCCAACGCTTGCGGACGGTCGAGCGGTTCGGAGAGATAGATAATTTCGGAACTGGTGGATTTGGCCTTGGCTTCTAGATCGCCTTCGTCAAACAAAGAGCCTGCCAGCGAGCCAACCTCAGGCAAGTCAAGGGCGGCAAGAACTCTCTTCACTACGCCGAACGGCGCGAGATGACCCGCAATGATATCGTCAAGAGCCTCGGATCTGAGCCCCATCGCCTCAGCAAGTCGCGACCGAGAAAATGTACTGCGCGTAAGGGCTTCTTCGATTAGCCCCTGTCTGACAGCTACTGCTTCCTCGTCCCGCGAAGGTTGAGCCACGCTCAACACGCTCCCCGTCACCGCGTTCGGGCGGTAGGTGGTGCAGCCCTTGCAGCCCTGGTCCCAGGCGGCCATGTAGACATCCTTGAAGGCGTCAAAGCCGATATCCTCGGGGACGTTGATGGTTTTGGAAATGGAACTGTCCACCCATTTCTGCGCCGCCGCCTGCATGCGGACGTGATCCATCGGCGGCAGGGTCTGGGCGTTGACGAAATGATCGGGCAAAGGTGCATCACCGAACTTTTCGCGCCACATCTGCACGGCGTAGTCGACCACCTCTTCCTCGGTCCGGCTACCGTCCTTTTGCAAGACCTTGCGCTTGTAGGCATAGGCGAAGACCGGCTCGATCCCGCTGGAGACGTTGCCCGCGTAAAGGCTGATCGTGCCCGTGGGCGCCACCGAGGTCAAAAGCGCGTTGCGGATGCCGTGGGCGCGGACCGCCGCGCGCACACTCTCGTCCATCTGCTGCATGGTGCCCGAGGCCAGGAACTTTTCGGCGTCGAACAGCGGAAACGCCCCCTTTTCGCGCGCCAGATCAACCGAGGCCAGATACGCCGCGCAGGCGATCTTGTGCATCCAGATTTCCGTCTGCCGTGCGGCCTTTTCCGAACCGTAGCGCAGCCCCAGCATCAAGAGCGCATCGGCCAATCCGGTGACGCCCAGCCCGACCCGGCGCTTGGCGCGCGCCTCTTCGGCCTGTTGCGGCAGAGGAAAGCGGCTCGCGTCCACCACATTGTCCATCATCCGCACCGCGGTACGCACCAGATCCTTCAGCGCGACCGGATCAAGCCGCGCCTTGGGGCCGAAAGGGTCTATCACCAGCCGCGCAAGGTTGATCGACCCCAGCAGACAGGCACCGTAAGGCGGCAAGGGTTGTTCGCCGCAGGGATTGGTCGCGGCGATCGTTTCGGCATAGGCGAGGTTGTTCATCGCGTTGATCCGGTCGATGAAGATCACCCCCGGTTCGGCGTAATCATAGGTGGCGCGCATGATCCGGTTCCACAGATCGCGGGCCTGAACGGTGCGATAAACCTTGCCGCCAAAACGTAGCTCCCATGGCCCGTCGGCCTTGACCGCTGTCATGAACGCATCGGTCACCAGCACCGAAAGATTGAACATGCGCAGGCGGGCGGCATCCTGCTTGGCGGCGACGAAATCCTCGATGTCGGGGTGATCACAGCGCAATGTCGCCATCATCGCCCCGCGCCTGCTACCCGCCGACATGATCGTGCGGCACATCGCGTCCCACACATCCATGAAGCTGAGCGGGCCGGAGGCATCCGCCGCCACCCCCTTCACTTCCGCGCCCCTGGGCCGGATGGTGGAAAAGTCATAGCCGATGCCGCCGCCCTGCTGCATGGTCAATGCTGCCTCTTTCAGCATCTCGAAAATGCCATCGAGACTGTCGGGGATGGTGCCCATGACAAAGCAGTTGAAAAGCGTGACAGACCGCCCCGTCCCTGCCCCGGCGGTGATGCGCCCCGCCGGCAAAAACTTGAAATCCTCCAGCGCGGCAAAAAACCTGTCTTCCCATTCGTCGGGGTGTTGTTCCACCGCGGCGGTGGCCCGCGCGATCCGCCGCCAGCTATCCTCGACACTGGCCTCAAGGGGGGTGCCGTCGGCCTCTTTCAGCCGGTATTTCATATCCCATATCTGCGCGGCGATCGGGGCGGCGAAACGGGTCATTGGCAGCGTCCTTGAAAGGCTAGGGTCAAACGCGGGAAGGCCCGCGATGTTACGCGCGGCGGCACGTCAGGTCAACTTGATCTCGGGGGTGAGAGGTTTATTATGTCAAGACCTAGGGGGTGACATGGACGGATTCGTCAATCTGGTAAAGCTTTGCGTCGGGGCGGACACGGTCGAGGATCTGGCCATGTGGCAAGCCGAACGCATGGCGCGCATTCCGGGGCATATCCCCTGCCATGTGACGCGGATGTGGCCAAGACGCGCCGATGAGCTGTTGAATGGCGGGTCGCTTTACTGGGTGTTCCGCGGCGCGGTGCTGGCGCGCCAACGGATCGTGGCGCTGGAAGAACGGCGTGGCGATGACGGAATTCTGCGCTGCGGCTTGATGTTTGACCCCGAAATCATCCGCACCGAGGCCATGCCACGGCGGGCCTTTCAGGGCTGGCGTTATCTTGAGCCCAAGGACAGCCCCCGCGATCTGCCGCGCGGGAAAGCCGCCGACACGACGTTGCCGCGCGAATTGTTGACGGCGCTGGCGGAAATCGGCTTGCGGTGAGTTCCGGTATGCAAACCCCAGGCCAAGAGGGGGCCAGCCCCCGCACCCCCGGAGTATTTGCGGCATTATGTATCAAGCGCACCAAGCATAACACGCCGGAATCCGCTACAAAAGCGGAATGCAGGACAAGAGCATCAACGGCGCTTTGCTGGCGCTACGCAAGGACATCATCCGGGGCAACCTGGATGGGCTTGAACACGTCGAAGCCCTGTTGACCTTGCGGGGCGTGGATATGCCGCGTGTCATGCCGCCCAAGCGGTCAGACGCAGCGAGGCGCGGGCATATGCGCTGGATTATTCGTGCCGCGCTAAGGGACGGGCCGAAGACGTTGCCCCAACTGGCCGCCTATGTGGCGGGCAAGCGCCCCGATGTACCGCCCGAACGCGCCTACAAGCGGGTTTCGGTCGTGCTAACCAAGATGAAAGCTGCGGGGCTGGTGCGGCGTGAGGGGCGGGTGTGGAAATCTTGCAAACTTGTAGAATCAATTTCCGGGTGATTTCATCGCCGCATTCTATTGTGGAGAAAGATCATGGCAGAAAAAATATATAGCTACAGGGTTACAAATATTAAACTATTTGAGGGGTCAAAGAATTACCAGCCGACTGTCATAGTTGACGTACATTACTCACTTGCTGTGCCTACTCAGGCTGCAAGCGGAAGCGAAGGGACAGTAACGCTCCGAATACCCCGAAACGACGATGAGCCTCTATCCAGTCTTCTACGGAGGGCAAGACTGGAAGCTCCCAAAGTTCTACGGGAAGCCGCAGACCTGATAACCGCTCATATTCCAGAAGACGGTCTGCCTGTTCAGAATAAGGAAGGGTTTGGTCCATAGGTATTATAATACCCCATTTATCGACGCCGATCTAGCTAAAAAGAGTAGATATTACGCCGCGCGCTGGCAGTACCCTTTCCAGTTGCGGCTAACAGGCGAACCCATCGCGTTCTGCACCAGACCATAAGCCAGTGAGCCATTATCCTTGCGGCGGTTGTCTTCCAGCCATGCGGCTTGGTTCGCATACTGGTGCAGATACTTCGGGCTGACGTGGTGATGCTGGCCGCGCACCATGCGACGTAGGCGCGAGAAATAACTTTCAACCATGTTCGTATGCTTGCCGTGATCGCTGTAGACTTGGCTATGGTTCACCCGGTCAACATTCCAAGCGCCGTGCAGCATGTCCCAATGCGACGCTTCATCGGCTGACATGGTAGCCATGCGGCCAACGTGAACCGATGCCAGTTCAACGCCTTCGGCTTCTGACAGGGTAACGATAGGCAGGGTGCGCCCATGACGCTCACGGAAGGCCACCACAACGCGGCGCTTGCCGGTCTGGTGCTGTCTCAGGCGACGGTCAACACGGTCTTCCTTGCGGTTCTCCGGGCGAATGTGACCGCCGAAGTAAGCGCCGTCCACTTCAACATGACCGTCCAGAACTTCGCCGGTCTGCACTTCCAAGGCCATTGCTTCGCGCAGCTTGTGTGCCAGAACGAAAGCCGTCTTGTACTGGCAATCCAGATCACGGCTCAGTTGCAGCATGGAAAGCCCCTTGCTGGCGTTGACGGTAATGCAGATCGCGGCCAGCAGATCGACAAAGGCCATCTTGCGGCTGGCAAAGATGGTGCCTGATGTAACCGAAAACTGGTGGTGACAGCCCTTGCACTTGAACTTGCGGCGGGTGGTGATGCTGTAGGCTTCCCATGAACCGCACTGCGGGCAGATCGGCTCACCATCGGTTTCGGCCCAACGCATCTTGCAGAACGTCGCATAGGCTGCGTCTTCGCCATCCTTGTAGATTTTGCGAAGGCTCAGGGTGCGAGCGGCGGCTGAGAGAAGGAAGTGTTGGGCCATCATACTATATCCGTTATGTTCATAACAAATATAGTATGGTGACATACTGCATGCAATAGGTTACATACTATTTATGATAGTTTTTTATTGGAAGCAGTATGCCAAATCATAGTGAATGGGAAAAGAAGGCCGCAAACATCCTGAAAGCGGAACTGAAACGACATGGCGTGACCTACGCGCAACTTGCTGAGAGCATTGGGGATAAGGAGGTTAACATCGCCAACAAGCTATCCCGTGGGAAGTTCACGGCAGCGTTCTTGTTGGAGTGCTGTGCGGCATTGGGGATTACAGACCTACGAGTCTGACCCCCTCGCGACGTAGAGAAAAATGCCCTTAGCATCGTCTTCGAAATCGCGTTTCTCAATAGGAAAGCCGAACCTCTCTAGGCAGTGTTGAATTTCTTCGGCTAGGCCCGGCTCTTGCTTTCCGCGAAATATTTTAAGTCCACGATCTGTTGAGTTATGTTGAAAAAATGAGCCTTGATGTGCTGTGCTTTCGATTCCGGCGGCAGAAATTGCCTCCGAAAGATCAGCGGCAAGGTCGCCACATTCCTCTGATGATGGATAGTACAGAACATATACTGAATCCGGCTTTGCGCTATATGACCGCAAAACATCGGTGAGGGACGCTTTTTGCTCAACAGTTAGTCGTCGATTTTTTGAACTTTGGAACCTTCGAACGAGATCATCCCGCTCTTTCTCAACTTCAATCCGCTTGTCTCTCTCAATGCGAAAAGGGGCACAAGCAAGATTCCAAAAAAACACAGACCCAAACACAAGCCCCGTAGAAGCGAGGCCGTAGAGCAGCCAAATCTTCGCCTCTGGGATCATTGCGTCCCAACCCTGCAACCAATAGTGCAGCCCCATTCCCACAACGGGTATAGCGAAAACGCCAGCGACGAGACCCCACCCGCCCAGAAAGGCGAACGAATCCGACCAAGCTCGTTTAAGTACGGTGCGCATGATCTTGTTGTAGTCGGGCGCTCGTACTGTTGTGGAGTCCTAATCATCACTCAGCCCACCGGCTGGTGCGTTTGGTACATAACGCCGAGTATTTGATCAAAGAAGAAGAGGTCAGAAGGTGAAGGCAGGCAGGCCGAGGGTTGCACAAAAGTCAGCAAGCAGCGGTGTCGCGCCATTGCCCCAGTCGGAACGACGCGCGGCATAGAGCGTGGCCTGGCTTTGGTGGATCAGCCCGTCCGAGAGAATTTTCAGGTGGTTGGCGACAAGCGTTTCGCCCGATGAGGTGATATCGGCAATCGCTTCGGCGGTCAGGTTCTTGACGGTGCCTTCGGTGGCGCCCTGGCTATCGACCAGTTGGTAATCCGCCACCCCGGCGCCTTGCAGGAAATCGCGGGTCAGACGGTGGTATTTGGTGGCGATCCGCAGGCGGTGGCCGTGGGTCTTGCGAAAGGCGGCGGCGGCGGCGTCGAGATCGTCGAGCGTGTCGACATCGCGCCAGCAGGCCGGGACCGCGACCACCAGATCGGCATGACCGAAGCCCAATCCGGCCAATTCGACAACCTGTGCCTGCCAGTTGACCAGTTTTTCGCGAAGGACATCCGAGCCGGTGACACCGAGGTGAATGCGCCCCGCCGCGAGTTCGCGGGGGATTTCGCCTGCCGACAGCAGCACCAGTTCCAACCCGTCGGCCCCGTCGACGGCACCGGCATATTCACGGTCTGAACCGCTGAGACGCAGCGTGATGCCGCGCGCGGCGAACCAGTCGAAACTCTGGTCCATGAGTCGACCCTTTGACGGAACCCCCAGTTTCAGCATGGCCCATCCCCCGACAGATCCGCCACCAGACCGGGGCGGATCACCCCGCCCACGGCCGGGATCGAGCGGCCCTGCCCCAGCACCCGCGTCAGCGCGTCATAACGCCCGCCTGAGGCAACCGGCGGCAGGCCAGGATCGGCGGCGTGAAAGGAAAACACGAAACCATCGTAATATTCCAGCGTCGTGCGGCCATGGCTCGCCTCGAAATCGAGGCTGTCGACATCGATCCCGCGTTGGGCCAGAGCCTCCAGTCGCGCGGCCATCCGGTCCACCGCCGGGCGGATCGCGGGCAGGAACTTGGCAAATTCGCGCAACTGGGCAAGGGCGGCAGGCGACTTTGCCGAGAGATCGAGCAGGTTTTGCAGCAGAGCCCCTTCTTCCACCGATATCGGGGCCGTCGCTGCGTCCGCTTGCAGGGCCTTTATCCGGCTGGTGATTTCGGTTTCGCTGCGCAACCCGATATGCGGCGGGCTGCATGCCAACGCCGCGCCCGCATTTACCGAGGCCAGCAGGGCGGCGCGCGTTTCGGGCATCGGGGTGCGGCCCGAATAGCGGTCAAGCAATTGGGTAAAGCGGCGCGGGCGCCAGACATGCCGCAAAAGGGCGGATTTTCGGCTGTCAAGCGTGGTCAATCCGTGGATCGCCGACAGGAGAATGCCGATATCCCCGGTCGCCGCCCGCAAATTCAGCGGGGCCAGAAGCCCTGCGAAAAGCGCAAATACCTCGGCATCGGCCTGTGACGGGCTTTCGCGGTCGAAAACCTCGTACCCCGCCTGGAAGAACTCGGCCTTGCGGTCGCTTTCGCGTTCCTGTTTGCGAAACACTTCGCCCATGTAGCAATAGCGCGCAGGTTCGGCCCCTTCTGCCATATGCATCTGCACCACCGGGACGGTGAAATCCGGGCGCAGCATCATTTCACCGCGCAGAGGATCGGCGGTGACGAAGGCGCGGGCGCGGATATCTTCGCCGTAAAGGTCCAGCAGCGTGTCAGCGGGTTGCAGGATTTCGGCCTCGACCGGCAGAGCGCCTGCTGAGCGAAAGGCGGTCAGTATCCGTTCCGCCTCTTCCCGCGCTGCCGCCTTGGTTGCCATCAGCCCTGCCCCAGGATGCGCCGCACCTCGCCCACCAGATCGGCGCGGGGCACTTCGGTCTGGGCGGGTTGGGCTTTCCATTCCTCATGGCTGGCTTCGGCGGCGATTTTCGCGCCAAGGATCAGGTCCTTGATCTGCACGACGCCGCGCGTGGCCTCGTCCGTGCCCTGGATGATGGCGGCGGGGGAGCCGCGTTTATCGGCGTATTTCAACTGGTTGCCGAAGTTTTTCGGGTTGCCGAGATAAACCTCGGCGCGGATACCTGCCCGGCGCAACTCGCCCGCCATGGCCTGATAATCGACCATCCGGTCGCGGTCCATGACGGTGACGACGACGGGGCCTTCTGCCCGGTCCCCGGTCCGCCCCTTGGCGTCGAGCGCCGCGAGCAACCGGTCGACACCGATGGAGATGCCGGTGGCCGGCACAGACTGTCCGGTGAAGCGCTTGACAAGGTCATCATAGCGACCGCCCCCGGCGACAGAGCCGAACTGGCGTTTGCGGCCCTTTTCGTCGGTGATCTCGAAGGTCAGTTCGGCCTCGAACACCGGGCCGGTGTAATAGCCGAGACCGCGCACGACCGAAGGATCGATGACGATGCGGTCGGGGCCATAGCCCTGGGCGGCGAGGAGGGTAGCGATTTGTTCAAGTTCGTCGACGCCTTCGTTGCCGATCTTCGAACGGACTATTGCCCGGCGCAGGTTTGAAATCGTGTCTTCGTTGGAAGGGCCTTTTGCCAGCAAAAAGTTAAGAACTGTTTTCGCTTCCTGCTCACCCAACCCAACACCGTCTATAAATGCGCCCGATTGGTCTTTTCTTCCGCTTGTCAGGAGTTCCATCACTCCTTCGACCCCAACCTTGTCAAATTTATCGATTGTCCGCATGACATCGGACGTGGCGATCTTCTCAAGGTTTTGCAGTGTCACATTTGAAAGTGCGGCTTTGATCGTCTCGCGCAAGTTGTCATCGGTAGGAAATGTCCCGTCGTTGAGCCCAATGGACTCCATAACCCCATTCAGCACCTTGCGGTTATTGACCCGCACCACATAGTCGCCGCGGGGGATACCGACCTCTTCCAGTGCGTCGGCCAGCATGGCGCAAATCTCGGCGTCGGCGGCGACCGATCCTGACCCAACGGTATCGGCATCGCATTGATAGAACTGGCGAAACCGCCCCGGCCCCGGTTTTTCATTGCGCCAGACCGGGCCCATCGCATAGCGCCGGTAGGGCGTCGGCAGATCGTTGCGGTACTGGGCGGCGACGCGGGCCAGGGGGGCGGTCAGATCATAGCGCAGCGCCAGCCAATCCCCGGCGGCACCTTCGGATTCGGCATCCTCCTGCCAGGCAAAGACGCCCTCATTCGGGCGGTCGACATCGGGCAGGAACTTGCCCAGCGCCTCGACCGTCTCGACCGCCGAGGTTTCCAGAGGATCGAAGCCATAGCGGTGATAGACCCCGGCGATGGTGTCGAGCATCGCCTTGCGGCGCGAAACCTCGGGCCCGAAGTAATCGCGAAACCCTTTCGGGGTTTCGGCGCGGGGGCGGCGGGGGGCTTTGACTTTGGCCATCACGGGTGCTTTCACTGCTATCGGTCGCGGGTTTAACGGAAGGGGACAAAAGGGACAAGCGGTGGAAAAAGGGGATGCAGAACCTGTGCGGAATGCGTAGAGAACACGGGTATACAATTGTGCACATATCTTGGATGTCAGGACGGACCATGGAACGGCGGCTGGAAGCAGCAGAGGAAGAAATCGCCCATCTGCGGCGCGCGATGGACGATCTGTCGGATGTCGTCGCCCGCCAGTCGGGCGAGATTGACCGGCTGACCCGGCGCGTTGCGCTGCTCTTGGAACGCGAAGCCGGACGTGAAGCCGATCAGGGCGCGACCGTGCCACTGGCCGATCAGCGGCCCCCGCATTGGTGAGGCCATGATCCGCTGCGCTGCCCTAAAACCGGAAAGCCACTAGATCATGGCGTTTCACTTTCGCAAGAACACATCGCTGCATCTGCCGACGGTTTTCTTGACCTATGCACTGGGGTTTGGCGGCGGCTTTCTGGCCAGGGCCTTGCACATGCCCCTGCCGATGATGCTGGGGCCGCTTCTGGTGGTGGGGGCGGCGGCGATATTCGGGTTAAAACCGCTCGGCCATCTGCCGCAGGCACCGCAACAGTTGCGGACGATTTTCATTCCGGTGATCGGTGTCGCCATCGGCGTCGCCGTTCATCCCGATATCCTGACCGAAGCGGCGCATTGGTGGCCCTCGCTGCTGGCGCTTTGTCTGTTCATCCCCCTTGTGCATTATGCCGGGTATCGGATGCTTTCGGCAACCGGGCAGACAGACCGGTTGACGGCGTTTTACGGAACCGCACCGGGCGGGTTGGTGGATACGGTTCAACTGGGCGAAGAGGCAGGTGCCGATATCCAGATGCTGGCGATGCTGCAATTCATGCGCTTGATCTTGACCATCATTCTGGTGCCATTGGCCTTTACCTGGATGGAGGGGCATGCGGTTGGGTCCGCCAGCGGTGCCGCGATTGAGGCGCACAAGATGGGCCCGGTCGATGCGGTCATCCTGTTTGCGGCGGGTCTGGTCGGGGCGGTCATCGGGCTGCGCCTGCGCCTGCCCGCAGGACATGTTTTGGGGCCGATCATTCTTTCGGGGGCCGCGCATGTCACCGGTCTGACCCAGGCGGGGCCGCCGACATGGCTGATTGCGGTGACCCAGGTGGTCATTGGCACCTCGCTGGGGGTCCGCTTTGCCGGGATGCCCAAGTCGCGGATTCTGGTCGCCCTGCGGCTGGCGCTGATGAACGGTGTCATCACTCTCGGTGGCGCAGGGGTGTTTGCCTTCGCCGTCGCACCACTGGTCCATGAACCGGTGCGCGCGGTGTTTTTGGCATTTGCGCCGGGCGGATTGATCGAGATGGGGCTGATCGCGCTCAGCGTGAAGCTGTCGATCCTCTATGTGACCGCGCATCATCTGATCCGCATCGTTCTGGCGGTGAGTTTTGCCCGCTTTCTGGGGGTCAGGATAAAGCGCTGAAAGCCCGGTTGTGTGGGTCAGATATCTTCGACCAGCGCCACACCGGCAATCGCCTTGATTGCCCCCTTGATCTGCGGGTTTACCGGGAAATCGCCACCGGTTGCGATGTCGATCTCGGCACCTGTCGCCGGTTCGGCGATGCAAAAGCTGACCGGGCCGCGCGATTTTATTTTAGCTTCATCGGCCATTCGGGCCAGCAGGACAGCCACAGATTGGATCGCCGCCTCGGTATCGACATGCACCCGCAGCCCCACAGCCCCTGCATCGGCTGCGACCGTATCAATCGGCTGAACTCCACGGGCCAGCAGTTTCAGGGTTTCGCCTTCCAGCGTCGCCTCGACCGTCAGCACCACCGACGCGCCTGGATCAAGGTGATCGCGGGCGGCCTCCAGCGTGTCGGAAAACACCGTCACCTCATAGATACCGGTCGGATCGGACAAGGTGATAAAGGCATAACGGTTGCCCTTGGCGGATTTACGTTCCTGCCGGGCGGCGACATTTCCCGCGATCTTGGCCACCAGCGGACCGCGTTCGGCGGCCTCGGTCACCTCGGCCAGGGTCATGACCTTTTTGCGTTTCAGCGCGGGCATATAGTCATCCAGCGGATGACCCGAAAGATAAAAGCCGATGGCCTTGTGTTCTTCGGCCAGCCGTTCGGCAGGCAACCAGTCGTCGGCATTGTGCAGGCGCGGCTCGGGCAGGTCTTCGCCCGCCTCGCCAAAGAGCGAAACCTGATTGGAGGCGCGGGTGTCGTGGATCGCGGCGGAATAGGCAACGAGGGGATCGAGCGCCCCGAACACCCGTTTTCGATTGGTATCGAGCGCGTCAAAACCGCCGGCGCGGGCCAGCATTTCCAGCGGCCGCTTGCCCAGCCGCTTCAAATCCACCCGGCGGGCGAAATCAAACAGCGACACGAAAGGTTTCTTCCCCCGCGCCGCCGTGATCAGTTTCATCGCCTCGACGCCAACGCCTTTTAAGGCACCCAGCGCATAGACCAATGCCCCGTCGCGCACGGTGAACCCCGCTTCCGACCGGTTCACGCAAGGTGGCGTATAGGGCAGGCCCAGTTCTTTCTTCACCTCCTGAAAATAGGCGGCGAGCTTGTCGGTCAGGTGAATGTCGCAGTTCATCACCCCGGCCATGAATTCGACCGGGTGATTGGCCTTCAGCCAGGCGGTCTGGTAGCTGACCACGGCATAGGCGGCGGCGTGGGATTTGTTAAACCCGTAATTGGCGAATTTTTCCAGAAGGTCGAAAACTTCGCCCGCTTTTTTCTTGTCGACGCCGCTTGCCACCGATCCTTCGATGAATTTCGGCCGTTCCTTGGCCATTTCCTCTGCAATCTTCTTGCCCATCGCCCGGCGCAGAAGGTCAGCGCCGCCAAGCGTATAGCCCGCCATGACCTGGGCGATTTCCATCACCTGTTCCTGATAGACGATGATGCCCTGGGTTTCGGACAGGATATGGTCGATGCTTGGATGGATGGATTGAAGGTCACGCAGCCCGTTCTTGACCTCGCAATAGGCGGGGATGTTTTCCATTGGGCCGGGGCGGTAAAGCGCCACCAGCGCCACAATATCCTCGATGCAGGTGGGTTTCATGCGCCGCAGCGCATCCATCATGCCTGAGCTTTCCACCTGAAACACCGCCACGGTCTTGGCGCTGGCGTAAAGCTCATAGGTCTTGGCGTCATCGAGCGGGATCATGGCGATGTCGATGTCAATATCGCGCAGCCGCAACAGATCGAGCGCGTTCTGGATGACCGTCAGGGTTTTCAGCCCCAGAAAGTCGAATTTCACCAGCCCCGCCGCCTCGACCCATTTCATGTTGAACTGGGTGGCGGGCATGTCGGAACGCGGGTCTTGATAGACCGGAACCAGCTCATCCAGCGGGCGGTCGCCGATCACCACCCCGGCGGCATGGGTCGAGGCATTGCGCAACAGGCCTTCGACCTGTTTGGCATAGTCCAGGAGGCGGGCGACAACCTCTTCGGCCTTGGCCGCTTCGCGCAGGCGCGGCTCGTCGGCCAGTGCCTTTTCGATGGAGACGGGCTTGACCCCTTCGACCGGGATCAGTTTTGACAGCCGGTCCACCTGCCCGTAAGGCATTTGCAGCACCCGGCCCACATCGCGGATGGCGGCCTTGGACAGCAGCGCACCAAAGGTGATGATCTGGCCCACCTTTTCGCGGCCATATTTGCCTTGCACGTATTGGATGACCTCTTCGCGGCGATCCATGCAGAAGTCGATATCGAAATCGGGCATCGACACCCGTTCGGGGTTCAAAAACCGCTCGAACAGCAGCGAATAGCGCAGGGGATCAAGGTCGGTGATGGTCAGCGAATAGGCGACGAGCGACCCCGCCCCCGACCCCCGCCCCGGCCCCACCGGGATATGGTGATCCTTGGCCCATTTGATGAAATCGGCAACAATCAGGAAATAGCCGGGAAAGCCCATCTGTTCGATGATGCCCAGCTCAAACTCCAGCCGCGCCTCATATTCCTCGACCGTCGCGGAATGGGGAATGACGGCAAGGCGCGCCTTCAACCCCTCACGCGCTTCGCGGCGCAGTTCCTCGACCTCATCATCGGCGAATTTCGGCAGGATCGGATCACGTTTCCCGGCTGCAAAGGCGCAGCGGCGGGCGATTTCGACCGTATTTTCCAGCGCCTCGGGCAGATCGGCGAAAAGGGTGGCCATTTCCGCCTCGGACTTGAAGTAATGCTGTGGCGTCAGGTGGCGGCGCGGGCCCTGCTGATCGACATAGGCACCCTCGGCAATACAGATGAGCGCGTCATGTGCCTCATACATATCCGCCTTGGGGAAATAGACATCATTGGTGGCCACCAGCGGCAGGTCCATCGCATAGGCCATTTCGACATGGCCGCGCTCAGAGGCGCGTTCCGCCTCAGTCGGCTGGCCGCCTTCACCGGGATGGCGCTGCAACTCGACGTAAAGACGCGCGGGAAAAATTTCTGCCAGTTCGCGCAGCAGGGCTTCAGCCTTGGCGTTCTGTCCGGCCTGCAACAGTTTGCCAACCGGCCCTTCGGGGCCACCTGTAAGGCAGATCAACCCATCGCCATAGTGCCTCAGTTGCGAGGTCGAGACCTGCGGCACCTCGCCCCCGGCCTCCAGATAGAGGCAGGAATTGAGCTTCAGGAGATTCATGTAGCCCGCTTCATTCTGCGCCAACAGAACGATAGGCGCGGGCGGGCGCGGGCGGTCACCCGCCTGTGCGGGATCAAAGGTCAGCGAGACCTGACAGCCAATGATCGGCTGCAACCCTGCCGCTTTGGCCAGAACCGAAAACTCCAGCGCGGCGAACATGTTGTTGGTATCGGTCACGGCGACGGCGGGCATATGTGCCTTCTGACACATCCCGATCAGCTTTTTCAGCGGCACAGCCCCTTCGAGCAGCGAAAACTCGGTGTGGACGCGCAGGTGGATGAATCGGGGAGAGGTGTTCATGTCGCGACGGTAGCGAACCTGATGTCAGATTGGAAGTTCACTAGGACACTTGCCGCATATCAAATCACAAGCCACCAGAAATGGCCCAAGTCCGCTATTGAATAACGTGATAGTCGCTGATCCGGCCACGAAAATAGACCTCATAGCCGCTGGGATAGACATAGCCCACCTCGCCATGCTGCGGCAGGCGGCGGGGGCCGATCTGCCCATAGTCGGAAAACCGCCCGCGCCAGTCGTAGGACGTGACATTGCCCTTGGCATCGCGGGTGGGGCGGTCCTTGGCCGACATGCCGACAATGTCGCCGTCCGCATCAAATTCAAAAGTTATCCGTGCGGTTCCGTCGGGCGTATCAAGCCGCACCTCGACCTCATTTTCGCCGGTGACGCGCCAGACCAGATCGGGATTGCCAAGGATGGCATCGGGCGCCCAGGGTAATTCGGCGAGATAGCGGTAGGTTTCGGCCAGATTGATGTCGGCCCCCTCGGCCTTGGCCAAAGGGATCGACCCGAAGGCCCGTGCCTCCAGATGGCCGGTGCCACCGACAAAGGCGTCGAGAATGCGCAACCGGGATACCGGCCAGATCTCCTGCCTGGCGTCCCAGATGAACCCGGCCCGCGCCAGGGCGACGACCTGCCAGGCCGAAATCCCGATGAATTTGCCGCCCGGTTTCAGGCGCAGTTCAGCCGTTTGGTGAAAGCTGGCCATCCGCAGGCGCGCGCCGGACTCGGCCCCGCAGCGATAGGCGAAATCGGCAACAATCGGCGGCAGGGAATTGGGCAGATCACGGGTGGGCGGTTCTTCGTGCAAACGGTCGGCAAGTTCAAGAATACGGGCCCGAAACACCCGCGAAAAGGTCACCTGCAACCCGATAAGCGCCGTGCCCAGAAAAACCAGCACATAATACCAGACTGTCATTCGGCCGCCTCCTGCTCCGCCATTTTGTCACATGGTTCTTCGGACCGCACACGATTTTTGTCGCTTGTCCCATGATACCAGCCATGCCTGCTTTGGTGCGGACAGTTCCGTCTATTTTCAAGAAAAAATTGAAACTGATGCAGGATTGTCCCGCAAGTTACTGCTTGCTTTGCAATCCGGTTTGATCCTTCATGACCTCAGGGAAACGGGGGTGCCAATCCGCTTTACGCCGCATCGGGCGGAGGCACACAACCCCGGAGGAGGAGAAGGCGGCGGGTTCACTCGATGAACGATATAGCGT
>JBATDH010000175.1:0-12386 GCA_049663365.1 Albidovulum sp.
TACGCCCAGTAATTCCGAACAACGCTAGCCCCCTCCGTATTACCGCGGCTGCTGGCACGGAGTTAGCCGGGGCTTCTTCTGCTGGTACCGTCATTATCTTCCCAGCTGAAAGAGCTTTACAACCCTAAGGCCTTCATCACTCACGCGGCATGGCTAGATCAGGGTTGCCCCCATTGTCTAAGATTCCCCACTGCTGCCTCCCGTAGGAGTCTGGGCCGTGTCTCAGTCCCAGTGTTGCTGATCATCCTCTCAAACCAGCTATGGATCGTAGACTTGGTAGGCCATTACCCCACCAACTATCTAATCCAACGCGGGCTAATCCTTTGGCGATAAATCTTTCCCCCGAAGGGCACATACGGTATTACTCTCAGTTTCCCGAGGCTATTCCGTACCAAAGGGTATATTCCCACGCGTTACTAACCCGTCCGCCGCTAACCCCGAAGGGTTCGCTCGACTTGCATGTGTTAGGCCTGCCGCCAGCGTTCGTTCTGAGCCAGGATCAAACTCTCAAGTTGAAAAGCGATTGCTCGCTTGTCCTTGACGTTCGAACCTCTGCACATCGTTCAACTACCTTGCGGGTAGTTGTCTACCGTTTGTTGTGCTTCAGTTACCGAAGTAACAAAAGCCGTCCAAACAGTGAAGCTGACACCCATATTATCGTCCCGGACGTGGTCCGGGGCTAATGAGCCGATATGCAGCGTTTGTCCATCGAATGGTCCAAACCGCCCACATATCTCTTCAGTAACCAGCGATTTCAAAGAGCTTGAGAGACAAAATCAACCGGAAGCGCCGAAACTTTTTTGGCGCGCCCGCCTGTAAATCCCTCATTTTTATCGTCTGAACTTCGCGGCGTTTCCGCCATTCCGTCCCCCGCAGCAGTGTTGTCCGCTTCGGTGAGGCGGTATTTACGGACGGGGGCCGGGGACCGCAAGAGCTTTTTTGAAGAAATATGACATTTTTTCGAAGCTCTACATTTGGCCCCCAAAATATAGCGGTTGGCGCAATTTTCGCCACTAGAGAGGCGGGTTTCAGGTAACAAGATTGCGTTGCCGCTGCCGTTTTTCCGGCGAGTTCCCTTATTGTCCACAGACTCAGGCGGCGAGTTTCGGGTCAGATCGATGAAAAGCGCGGATCATGGCGAGAATCCTTTCGCGTCAGCACGAAGATTCGAGCCCCTGCCCCTGCGTAATGCGATGATTTTATTCGAATCGCTGGTTATGGCCAGCCCTGCTATGCCGCAACTCGCTCTGAGCGGGGAATCATCCGCAGTCCCAACAGCATCATGATGATGGCCAGATAGACCATTGGTTCGGTCGGCCATGCCTTGACCAGAAGGATAAAATGCACGCCCGCCGCCAATGCCGCCGGATAGACAAGCTTTTGCAGCCGCATCCAGGCCGCGGCACCCATGCGCTTGACGGCCCTGTCGTTCGACGTAATGGCCAAAGGCAGCATCAACACAAACGCCAACATGCCGATAGTGATGTAGGGGCGTTTCAGAATGTCCTTCCAGAACAGGTCTGCCCGCAGCCCCATGTCCAGTACCAGCCAGACCATCAGGTGCAGCAGGACATAGACGAACGCCATTACCCCAAATGAGCGGCGAAACTTGATCAGGTTGAGTCCGCCCCATCGGCGCAGGGGCGACACGCACAGGGCCGCGATGACAAGCCGCAAGCCCCATTGACCCAGTTCGTGCTCCAGCGTGCGGATCGGATCGACGCCCAGTCTGCCGCTGATCATCCCATAGATCAGCGCCGCCGCCGGGATAGTACACATTATATATATGGCACCCGCTGGAACACGGCGCAGGCCGGAGTTGATCGACTGGGCGACGGTCACGGCTCAGAAATCCCTGGTCAGATCCTGCCCGGCGTAAAGCCCAGCCACCTCGTCGGCATAGCCATTGAACATCAGTGTATCTTCGCGCCCGGCAAAATACCCCGCCCCGATGCGCCGCTCGCTGGCTTGCGACCAGCGCGGGTGATCGACCATTGGGTTCACATTCGAGTAGAATCCGTATTCACGCGCGTTTTGCATATTCCAGGTGGTTTGGGGCCGGGTTTCGGTCAGGCTGATCCGCACGATCGACTTGATCGACTTGAAGCCGTATTTCCATGGGCAGATCAGCCGGATCGGCGCGCCGTTCTGATTGGGCATGGCGTCGCCGTAAAGACCGGTCGCCATGATTGTCAGCGGGTGCATCGCCTCGTCCAAGCGCAATCCCTCGCGGTAAGGCCAGTCCAGCAGGGCCGATCGCTGTCCTGGCATTTCCTCGGGCCTCACCAGCGTTTCAAAAGCGATGAACTTTGCACCAGGCTGGACGCCGACCTTGTCCAATAGATCAGACAACTGGAACCCGATCCAGGGGACGATCATCGACCAGGCTTCGACACAGCGGAACCGATAGATGCGCTCTTCCAGAGTCATCCCCGACATGAGATCGGCTAGATCATAGTCGCCGGGCCGATCCACCAGCCCATCAATCTTGACCGACCAGGGGTCGGTGGTCAGTGCACCGGCATTGGCTGCGGGGTCTTCCTTGCCGGTACCGAACTCATAAAAGTTGTTGTATTGGGTGATTTCCTCCAAAGTGTTCGGTGCGGCATCGGTGGAAAAATGCGACGGCGCAGCGGTGATTTTGGCGGCGGCTGGACCGGCAAAGCCAAGGGCTGCGGCGCCGACAATGAGCCGACGACGATTGAGAAAATCCGCGCGCGGCGTGACATCGGACCATTTCAGGTCAGTTTTGAAACGATAGGCCATGGCACTCCTCCGGCAGCTTTTCCGCTTTCTTAGCCGATGATGTTGCCAAGCGCCAATGACGTCGCGTCACGTCTGCGTAGGGTGAATGAAACGATAATCCTTTGCGTCCGTTTGCAATCCAGACCGCCCGGGGGCGTTGCCCCCGGACCCCCAGAGTATTTTTGCAAAGAAGAAACGCGGGTGGGACGTACCCGCGCTTCTATCTGTCAGTGCAGCACGGCTTCCTCGGGACGGGGTCTGGTCGATCTGGATAGTCGTTCTCCGACGATCAACCCCTCGGCCCCTGCGCTCACATGCACGGTGTCGCCGTCCTTCACATCACCCGACAACAGCATTTCAGCCAGGGGGTCTTGCAAATAGCGCTGAATCACCCGTTTCAGCGGGCGCGCGCCAAAGACCGGATCATAGCCTTCATCGGCCAACCATTGTTTGGCAGCATCATCGAGGTCGAGCATAATCTTGCGTCCTGCCAGCCGTTTCGCCAGCAGCCCCAGTTGGATCGACACGATCCCGGCCATGTCGCCCCGCGTCAACCGGTCAAAGATGATCTGATCATCCAGCCGGTTGAGAAATTCGGGCCGGAAATGCGCCCGAACCGCCGCCATGACCTCGGCGCGTGCCGACGCACTGTCGGCACCCTCGGGCAACTGGCTGAGAGCTTGAGACCCAAGGTTCGAGGTCAGAACGATCATCGTCTGCTTGAAATCGACCCGGTGGCCCTGCCCGTCCGTCAGAACCCCGTCATCCAGAACCTGCAACAACACGTTGAACACATCCGGATGCGCCTTTTCGACCTCGTCGAACAGAACCACCTGATAGGGCCTGCGCCGTACCGCCTCGGTCAACACGCCACCTTCGTCATAGCCGACATAGCCCGGCGGCGCGCCGATAAGCCGGGCCACGGAATGCTTTTCCATGAATTCCGACATATCAATGCGCACCATCGCGGCATCATCGTCAAAGAGATATTCGGCGACCGCCTTGGTCAGTTCGGTCTTGCCGACACCGGTGGGGCCGAGAAACAGGAACGATCCCAGCGGGCGGTTTTCATCATTCAGCCCTGCCCGCGCGCGCCTTACCGCATTCGAAATCGCGACCACGGCGGATTTTTGGCCAATCACCCGCTTACCAAGCTCCGCTTCCATCTTCAGCAGTTTTTCGCGCTCGCCTTCGAGCATCTTCGATGTGGGAATGCCGGTCCAGCGTTCTACGACCTCAGCAATTTGCTCGGGGCGCACGGCCTCTTCCACCAGCCGCCCGCTTTCTCGGCTTTCGGCTTCGGCCAGCTTTTTCTCAAGGCCCGGAATGATGCCGTAGGACAACTCGCCTGCGCGCGACAGATTGCCTTCGCGCTTGGCATGTTCCAGTTCCTGCCGCGCCCGGTCAAGATCGCCGCGCGCGTCCTGCGCCACGTCGCGCTGATCGCGCTCGGCCTGCCAGCGGGCGGTCATCTCGGAGGACCGTTCCTGCAACCCCGAGAGTTCTTTTTCGAGCGTCTCCAACCGGTCTTGCGACGCCGCATCCTTTTCCTTTTTCAGCGCTTCCGCTTCGATCTGCTTTTGCAAAATCTCGCGGTCCAGCGCGTCTAGCTCTTCGGGCTTGCTGTCCACTTCCATGCGCAGCCGCGATGCGGCTTCGTCCACCAAGTCAATGGCCTTGTCGGGCAGGAACCGGTCGGTGATATAGCGGTGGGACAGGGTCGCCGCCGCCACCAATGCAGCGTCGGAAATATCAACGCCGTGGTGGAGCTCATACTTCTCCTTGATGCCGCGCAGGATCGAAATGGTATCCTCGACCGTCGGCTCATCGACAACGATCGGCTGGAACCGGCGGGCTAGGGCCGCGTCCTTTTCCACATATTTGCGGTACTCATCCAACGTCGTCGCCCCGACACAATGCAATTCGCCCCGCGCCAGCGACGGCTTGATCAGGTTCGCCGCATCCATCGCGCCATCGGATTTGCCGGCACCGACCAGCGTGTGCATCTCGTCTATGAAAAGGATAATCTCGCCCGCCGCCGCCTCGATTTCCTTCAAGACCGCCTTCAGCCGTTCCTCAAACTCGCCGCGATACTTCGCCCCGGCGATCAACGCGCCCATATCCAGCGCCATCAGTTTCTTGTTCTTGAGGGATTCCGGCACATCGCCGGCGATGATGCGGAGCGCCAAACCCTCGGCAATCGCGGTCTTGCCCACGCCGGGATCACCGATCAGCACCGGGTTGTTCTTGGTGCGGCGGCTCAGCACCTGCATAGTGCGGCGAATTTCCTCATCGCGCCCGATGATCGGGTCGATCTTGCCCTCTTCGGCCGCCTCGGTCAGATCGCGCGCATATTTCTTGAGCGCGTCATACCCATCCTCGGCGCTGGCACTGTCAGCGGTACGGCCCTTGCGGATTTCATTGATCGCCATGTTCAGCTTTTGCGCTGTTACCGCACCCGCATCCAATGCATCCTTGGCCTTGGTGTTGACCATGGCCAGCGCCATCAGGATACGTTCGACAGGAACGAAACTGTCGCCTGCTTTCTTGGCAAGCTTTTCGGCCTCGTCCAGCACCCGCACCAGCGAGGTTTCGACATAGACCTGACCGTCACCGCCGGACACCTTGGCGATCTTGCCGATAGCCGTATCGACCGCTTCGGCCACAAGCGCAGGCGCGCCGCCCGACCTTTTGATCAGGTTTGACGCCAGTCCCTGATCGTCGTCCATCAAGGCTTTCAGAAGGTGTTCGGGAACGACGCGTTGATGTTCTTCGCGCATCGCGATTGTCTGGGCCGCCTGAATGAAACCGCGCGACCTTTCCGTGAACTTTTCCAGGTTCATCGGCATTCTCCTTTGTCCAAAGCCCCCGGTCATTCGGTCGCCCGCAGATGCAGCACGAACCTATCCGGGTCTTGCCTTACATTTGGTTCCGGTCCGGTCGGTTTTCAAGAAGGCAGACGGGTACAATTCCCCGGAAACCATTCCGAAAGACAATTGCAGTTAACTGCCGCTAACCAGGTTTTGACATCACGAGGATCGAACCATGCGCATACTTTCTGCCCGTGTCAGCCATGCCCGCCACGACCGCGCAACCGGCAAGGTCGATGCGATTGTCACGCTGCTCATCCGTGAACCCAGTCGGCGGGATGACTATCAGGTCACGGTGCGCACCTCTGCCCTTGCCCATGCGCCCGGTGCCGCCACGCTCCGCGACCGGCTGGCGGCCTCGGCAAAACTGATTTTTGCGACGCGGCCCGACATCCGCCGCCCGCAATCCTTTGCCGCCTGACCGCCGCTCTTGACAGTACCATCCCCGCAGACGATGAACACCAGACACGAAAAAAGGGATGTCCGATCATGGCCCGATCTGTCGCCGACGACCGTCTGATTGTTGCCCTTGATCTTCCCAACGCGCTGGCCGGTCTTGAACTGGCGCGGCAACTCGGCGACCAGATCAGCTTTTACAAGATCGGTCTGGGGATGCTGACAGGCGGCGGTCTTGCGCTGGCCAATGAGCTGAAACAGGAACATGGCAAACGCATCTTTCTGGACATGAAGCTGTTCGATATCGGTGCCACGGTCGAAGCGGCGGTGCGTGGGATCGCCCAATACGATCTTGATTTCCTGACCGTCCACGGCGACCCTTATGTGGTCGACGCCGCCAAGCAAGGCGCGGGTGGCAAGGATATGAAAATCCTCGCTGTGACGGTTCTGACATCGCTGGACCGGGCTGATCTTGACGCGGCGCTGATCCGTCCCGGCGATGTGTCGGACATTGTCATGACCCGTGCCGCCAATGCCTTTGCCGCCGGTGCAGATGGTGTCATCGCCTCTCCACAAGAAGCGGCGGCCATCCGCGCCTTGCCTGAAGCCTCCGGCAAGCTGATCGTAACCCCCGGTGTGCGACCGGCAGGGTCAGCACTTGGCGATCAGAAACGTGTCGCCACCCCGGCACAGGCGGTGGCCGACGGGGCCGATCATATCGTTGTCGGCCGCCCGATCTGGGCCGCCGACGACCCCGCCGCAGCGGCGCAGGCAGTACTGTCCGAACTTGCGTCGCCCCAAGCCCGCCAACCCAATCGGTGAGACCACCCTCCGCTGTTCAGACGAAAACTTGAGGCAACCGACATTCAATCTGATTCAGACCGAACCTGAAATGCCCTGAACCCCCGCTTCCGCAGCGATCTCTGCCCGGCTTTTGCGCGCCCGTTCGGTTGCGGATTTCAACTGCCCGCAGGCCGCCATTATATCTTCGCCGCGTGGCTTGCGGATCGGCGAGGCATATCCGGCCTGATAGATAATCTCGGCAAAGCTTTCTATCCGCGACCAACTCGACCGCTCATAAGGCGCGCCCGGCCATTCATTGAACGGAATGAGGTTGATTTTCGCCGGAATGCCCCGGATCAGCTTCACCAGCCGTCGCGCATCCTCATCGCTGTCATTCACGTCCCTCAGCATCACATATTCAAAGGTGATGCGTTCCGAATTTGACAGTTTCGGATAGTCCCGAAGGGCGCTCAGCAGGGTGTCGATATTCCATTTCTTGTTGATCGGCACCAACGTGTCGCGCACCTCATCGGTGGTTGCATGAAAGCTGACCGCCAGCAGACAGCCGATTTCCTCGGCCGTGCGGGCAATTTCCGGCACTACCCCCGAGGTCGACAGCGTGATCCGCCGCCGCGACAGGGTCAGCCCCTCGCCGTCCATCGCGATCTTCATCGCATCGCGGACATTGTCAAAGTTGTAAAGCGGCTCGCCCATTCCCATCAGGACAACGTTGGAGACGAGCCGGGTTTCATCCTTGACTGCACCGGGCTGTGGCCATTCGCCAAGATCGTCGCGCACCAGCATGATCTGGCCGACAATTTCGCCCGCCGTCAGGTTGCGCACCAGCTTTTGCGTGCCGGTATGGCAGAACGAGCAAGTCAGCGTACAACCGACCTGCGAGGAAACACACAAGGTGCCACGGTTTTCTTCGGGGATGTAGACCGTCTCGACCTCATGCCCCCCGGCAATGCGCACCAGATATTTGCGCGTACCATCCGCAGAAATCTGGCGGCTGACCACTTCGGGCAGGATGATTTCAAACCGATCCGCCAATAGGGCACGGTAGTCCTTGCCGAGATTGGTCATCGCCGCGAAATCGCGCACACCCCAATGATATATCCATTGCCAGATCTGCCCCAACCGCATCCTGGCCTGTTTTTCGGGTGTGCCCGCCCCTATCAATGCCGTGCGCAGCCCGTCACGGGTAAGACCGACAAGGTTGATCTTGCCGCTTTCCGGCATCTTGCGGGGAACTGTCAGGACATCCGGGGTTACGGGTACTGCGCGCTGGGCGTCTGTCATGGCGGCGGTCCTAAAGGGTCGGGGCTGCCTCATATAAGGCGTGGACGCGAAAAACAAAAGCCCCGCCGGGGCGGGGCTATAGCGCGAAGCGGTTCCGGTGGCCCAGAATGGGTGGGGGCTGTCAACCAGACCACCGGAACCTAGCGTCATTCGCTATGTGCCGAATGTCGGTCACGATCGCGACTGCCGTGCGACCTTCTTGCGCCATAATCTGGGTCTTTTTGTGGCGCTTTCAGGGCGCGGCTTGATTTGCCCGCAAACCAAGATAACATCCGCATCATGACGGTTCAGTCGCCGACCCCTTTTCCGCATTCCACCCGACCGCAAGAGCAGGTCGCATTCGACCGCACGGAGCTGGGTCTGATTCTGGGGCTTTACGGCCAAATGGTCGCTGCGGGCGAATGGCGCGACTACGCCATGTCGTTTCTGCGGGATCGGGCGGTGTTTTCAGTGTTTCGCCGGGCCACTGAAAATCCGCTTTACCGGATCGAGAAAACCCCGAAACTGAGGCAACGGCAAGGGACATATGCCGTCTTCGGAATGGAGGGGCAGGTGCTTAAGCGGGGGCACGATCTTGCAACCGTTCTGCGTGTGCTGCAACGTAAACTGATCCGTCCGGTCAACTGAGATCAAAGCCGTTTGACCGCCAGAACCGGCCCTTCGCCCTGCGCTACGATTCGGGTGGTTGCAGCGTCGATATCCTCATAAGTTACCGCCATGTTGAACGCATTGGCATGGATCATGCGGCGGGCATCCACAGCCATCGCGACATGACCCTTCCAAAAGAGCAGATCACCCCGCCGGCAGGCGCTGCCGGGCGGCAGTTCCCGACCCAGTCGGGCCAGTTGCAGATCGCTGTCGCCGGGGCAAGGGATGCCACAGGCCAATAACGCCGCCTGCACCAGACCAGAACAATCGATCCCGGTCCGGGAATTTCCGCCCCAGAGGTAGGGCGTGCCAAGATAGCTTTCCGCGACCGAGGCCGGATCGTCGAGCCAATCGCCAACGGGTCGTAAATGCCTGCGCGGCACGAACATCCCGCCGTCGGTTTCAAAAAACCGCGCATGTTCCGCAGCAATCGTCAGGCGCGCGCCCTGCGATAACACCGCATGGTCGCGTTCCTTGATGTCGGAGCCCGCGTAAAGATGTGTCGCCGGGGCGGCCACCCAATGGGTCGCCATTCGATCATCCCCGAGGGTCGTCAAAGGCAAATACCCGCAATAGCCGTCCTTTTCAGCCTGAACGAAACCGAACCCGTCACGACGTTCCAGCACCAAGAACCGATCGCCCATCAGAACCTGCCGTTCACGCCGCCCCTCTGGCGCGCTCAGCAAATCAGCAATCGGGGCGATGATACGCGCCCATTCGCCAGAAACGAACTCTTTGCCGGTTACGCGACCTTTCATCGACAAATGTGCGACCCGCGCATTCGCAGGTGTCAGCCGCCGGTCGCTCATGATGTGAGCATTCGGGGCAAGGCCTCCAGCAAGGCCCGTGCGCCCTGACCAACGCCACCTTTCGGGCGGGCGGGCGCTGCTTGCGGTTGCCAGCCATAAATATCGAAATGCGCGTATCTGGGGGTATTGGTGACAAACCGGCGCAAGAACAGTGCCGCCGTGATCGATCCGGCCATCCCGCCTGATGGTGCATTGTCCAGATCGGCAATTCCGGGTTCTATATTGGCTTCATACGGGTCCCAGAACGGCATCCGCCACACCGGATCCGCCACCAGGCCGCCGGCCTCGGCCAAAGTGGCGGCAATGGCATCATCATCGCAGTAAAATGGCGCGAGGTCAGGGCCAACAGCCACCCGAGCGGCCCCGGTCAAGGTGGCCATGGAAATAATCATGTCGGGTTTTTCTTCATCTGCAAGCGCCAAGGCATCCGCCAGCACCAGCCGCCCCTCGGCATCGGTATTGTTAATCTCGACCGTCAGACCCTTGCGGCTGGTCAGGATGTCCTGCGGTCGAAAGGCGTTGCCGGATACTGCGTTTTCGACCGCAGGGATCAAGACCCGCAGACGAAACTTCTGCCCGACCGACATGATCATCTGAGCCAACCCGATGACCGTCGCGGCCCCACCCATATCCTTTTTCATCAGCCCCATTGAAGCCGCAGGCTTCAGGTCTAGCCCGCCGGTATCGAAACACACGCCTTTGCCCACCAGCGTCAGTTGCGGCCCGCTCTTTCCCCATCTGAGGTCCAACAATCGCGGTGGTCTGGTTGAGGCGCGCCCAACGGCATGGATCAGGGGAAAGCCCTTATCCAGCAGTTCCTCCCCGCGAACGACCCGCAATTTGGCGCCGAACCGTTTGGCTAATGACTGGACTGCGGTTTCCAGTTCATCCGGCCCCATGTCCGACGCGGGCGTGTTGATCAAATCGCGGGTTACAGCTTCGGCTTTGGCGATGGCCAATAGGCGGTCCGCATCAATCCCCGCCGGTGCCTTCAGCCGGGCCTTTGGCGCGCGACCGGCCTTGTAGCGGTCAAACCGGTAGGACGCCAACAACCACGCCAGCGCCGCTTCGTCAGCGTCGCGCGCCGACAAGCTGCCTTCAACATGCCAATCGGCATCCGGAAGGATTGCCGCCGCTTCCGCCAAATGGAACCGTCCCCTTTTTCGGGCCAAAGCAGACCCATACCCCACGACCGCACCGATGGGTTTTCCATCCGGCCCCGGCAAGACACATATCTGCTTCAATGCACCGCTAAACCCCGCGGCGTTCAACCAGTTTTTTTCGGACAGACTGCGCGCCGCAACAAAAGCGGCGGCGTCTTTTTCCTCTACAAGGAAAACCGGCAAGGATCGGACAGAGGCATCGGAGAATGCAAACGGCATGGTGAACTCATTGATTGAAGCCGGACCAAAACAAAGGGGCGTCGGGCAAAATGCTCTGGCACCGTCACAGAGTAAGCCACCAAAGCAATTGATCCGCAACCGATTGTTAGATTTTTCGGAGAGGGACCGGACACTGGAAAGACGGAAGAGAAATCGTGCTTTTGCCACATGAGCCAAGACATCCTCAACCCATCTGTGAAGGCCAAGTGGGGACTATGAGACCCACTTATCCAAGGCGACCGGAATGGCGTCAGGCAACCAACTTCGCACTGCAAGTTGGACGCCATCCTTTCTGATCGCCAGGTTGAAATGTGCTTTTAGGCGCAAACTTTGTGGAAATGTAAGGTTTTCGACAACATGGCAGCAATATAGAAAATTACTTGTTGGCCGAGATTTGACATGTCCTGATCCGCGAAAGGCCGAATCCATGCCCAATTCGAATCCAGCCGAGCACAAGGTTCTTGTCGTACAAGGCGGGGGGGCGTTAGGGGCCTATCAGGCGGGTGCCTACGCGCAGCTTTCGCAAGCCAGCCATGAACCTGCCTGGGTCGCAGGCATTTCGATCGGCTCGATCAATGCCGCGCTGATCTGCGGCAACCCGCCCGAAAGAAGGGTGGAACGTCTGCGGCAGTTCTGGGAACGTGTTTCTTCGTCATTGACGTTGCAACCCTGGTTCCAAGGGGCCTGGTCGCGGACTGTTTACAATGAAATGGCTGCCGAGGCCGTTGTCCTTGCCGGGGTTCCTGGCTTTTTCCGGCCGAAACTGGCTGTGCCGTCATTCATGGGTTCCAGACAGGCACCGGGGGCGAGCTATTACGACACCAGCCCACTGCGCGCAACGCTGATGGAATTGGTGGATTTCGATTTCCTGAACAAAAAGGGGCCACGGTTGAGCGTTGGAGCGGTTGAGGTTGCGACCGGCAACTTCGTTTACTTTGACAGCGCGAAAGAAGAAATCGGCCCCGAGCACATCATGGCCAGTGGTGCGCTTCCGCCGGGGTTCCCTGCGGTGCGGATCGGCGGCAAGGACTATTGGGATGGTGGTCTGGTGTCGAACACGCCATTGCAATACGTTTTTGACACAGCCAAATCCGAACCGCTTTGCATATTCCAGATCGACCTTTTCAGCGCCCGTGGCATGGTGCCCAAAACTGTGATCGAGGCGGGTCAGCGCGAAAAGGACATCCGCTTTTCCAGCCGAACCCGACTTACCACTGATCGTTATATAGAACTCCACCACTTGTGTGCCGCAGCAGACAGACTGGCGGCGAAGCTGCCCGAAGGGCTGCGCGGCGACCCTGATCTGAAAGCTTTGCAAAATGTCGGGTCGAGTGGCCCGATCACTCTCGTCCATCTTATCCACCGCAAGGAAAACCACGAAGGTCAGTCGAAGGATTATGAGTTTTCCCGGCTATCAATGGAGGAGCACTGGGCCTCGGGCGTCAAGGATG
>JBATDH010000176.1:0-3916 GCA_049663365.1 Albidovulum sp.
CAAGCGCTCCGCACCGGTTTGCGCAATGTCACCAATTCTTCCGACATGGTCGGGTGCACCGCCACGGTGCGGTCAAAATCCTCTTTCGTCGCCCCCATCTTGATGGCGATGGCGGCAAGCTGGATCATTTCGCCCGCCCCCGGTGCCACAATGTGGCACCCAATCACCTTACGGGTCTCGGCGCAAACGATCAGTTTCATCATCACCCGGTCGGGCCGCCCGGCAAAGGCAGACTGCATCGGGCGAAACGATGTCGCGTAAACCTCGATGGGACGCTCGGCGGCGGCTTCTTCCTCGCTCAGGCCCACGGTTCCCAGTTCCGGCTGGGTAAAGACCGCATTTGCCACCAGATCATGATCGGCCCGCGTGGGCTTCGCGCCAAACACCGTATCGGCAAAAGCATGGCCTTCGCGGATCGCCACCGGGGTCAGGTTGATGCGGTCGGTCACGTCGCCCACGGCGAAAATCGACGGCACAGCCGTCTGTGACCATTCATCAACCAAAACCTCGCCCCTGCGGCCCAGCTTCACGCCCGCCGCCTCCAGCCCCAGACCGCCCGTATTCGGCACCCGGCCCGTCGCATAGACCACCTTTGCAAAAACCGCCTCGCGCCCATCCGACGATTTGACCCAAGTGCCACCGTCGACCGGTTTCATCTCAAGCACATCAGTGCCCACATGCAGGTTCACGCCGCTTTCGCGCATCATCTCGGCCACATGCCCGCGCGCCTCGCCATCAAAGCCGCGCAGGATCTGCGCGCCCCGGTAAAACTGGGTAACATCGACCCCCAGCCCATTGAGGATGCAGGCGAATTCACAGGCAATGAACCCGCCGCCGACGATCAGCACCGATTTGGGCAACGCATCGAGTTTGAAAATATCATTCGAGGTCAGCACCTCCACCCCGTCCGACACCACGGGCACGAAAGGATGACCGCCGGTGGCGATCAGGATATGCCTGGCACGCAGAACCTGGCCCGAAGCCAGCCGGACGCTATGGGCATCCTCGACCACGGCGCGGCAATCGTGAAGCGTCACCCCCGCCTTGACCAGCCCCGCGCGGTAGATCGCCTCAAGCCGGTCCAGTTCGGCGTCCAGCTTGGCGCGAAACGCGGCCCAGTCGAACCCGCCTGCCGTCACGTCCCAGCCATAGTTGCGCGCATCTTCCATCGCCCCGGCGTAACCGGATGCGAAGACCATCAGCTTTTTGGGCACACAGCCGCGGATGACACATGTGCCACCCATGCGGTATTCCTCGGCCAGCGCGACCTTGGCCCCATATTCACCCGCCGCGATCCGTGCGGCGCGAACGCCCCCCGAACCGCCACCGATGACAAAAAGGTCATAGTCAAAAACCGCTGCCAAACCGCCTGCCCCCCGCCCTTCCTGCCGTCTCAGTCGCCCAGATCGGCAAACACATTTTCGCTTTCGGCAAATTCAACCCGCCCGTCTGCCGCCTGTCCCTTGGCGAAGTCGTAAAGCTCGACCCGGCCATCGCCATGTCCGACGATCACCAGATCACAGATATCAATGAAAAGCCCGTTTTCCACCACGCCCGGCACCTGATTGAGCACCATCGCCAACTGGCGGGCATTGCCGATGCGCTGCAAATGCAGATCGAGAACATAGTTGCCCTCATCGGTCACAAAGGGCTCGGCCTTGTTCAACCGCAGCGTCGAGGTTTGCCCCAGCACATCGAGCGACACCAGCAACTCCTCGACCAGCGCCTTGGTGGTCTGCCAGCCAAAGCGGATGACTTCGATGGGCAGGGGAAAAGCCCCCAGTTGCGCCACCTTCTTGGCCGCATCGGCGATGACGATCATCTGATCGGATGCCGTGGCCACGATCTTTTCTTGCAAATGCGCCCCGCCGCCGCCCTTGATCAGGTTGAGATCGCTGTCGAATTCGTCGGTTCCGTCGATAGTCAGATCCAGCCATTTGGCCTCATCGAGCGTGACAACCGTGATCCCCAGTTCGCGCGCCAGATCGGCGGTGCGCGTCGATGTCGGCACCCCGGTGATGCGCAACCCCTCGCTCCGCACCCGTTCGGCTAGGGCGCGCACCATGAACGCGGCGGTCGAGCCGGTCCCCAGCCCCACCCGCATACCGTCCTGAACAAATCCGACGGCGCGTTGCGCTGCGGCAAACTTGGCTTTGTCGATGGGGGAAAGGTCGGCTGGCATCTGTCTCTCCATAGTGGCGGCGCAAGACATATAGGCAAGATATGGCAAGGATGCGAGTGTAAATCACCCCGATACGCCATTTGACGGCGACCGAAACCAAACCCGGCCCGCCCCTCGGTCAGGGTCATTGGTCCCGACCGCTTGCCTCAGATGTCCCTGCGCACCGCTGCCGGTGTCCCCTGCCCGAGCGCATCCACCGCCGCCCTGACCTCTTCCAGGGTCACAAGACCGTCACCGTCAAGATCGAAAAGCAGGAAGCCGCGCCGCCCGACCGCATCCGCCTCGGACACGTGGTTCATCGCCACGGAATCGGCGAACCCGGCCAGTTCAGCCGCGTCCACCACCCCGTCGCCATCCCCGTCGGCCGTCTCGAAGGACAGCCTGAGCCGCCCCCGCCCATAGCCGGACCCGGCGCCAAGCAGGCAGGCGATTTCCACCGCATCGACGCGCCCGTCATTGTCCAGATCACCCTGCATCAGGCGCTCCACCTCTCGCGCCCTGATGCGCGCGCGGTCGGCGGCAATCGACCGTTCCACCCCCGCCGCATCAATGCCCAGATCGGTCCCGTAGCTCAGGATCAGATCGGCGGCCCGTTCCACGAACAGGCCCGGATAGCGGCGCAGGCGCTGCAAATTCCGGCGATCGAGACTTTCGGCCAATTGCGCCACATCCGCCACCGCGGCACCGTCATCCGGCCCTTCCCCGGCCGTCGCCGCTGTTGCTGTCGCTGTCGCTGTCGCTGCCACCAGCAGGGTCAACACCCCCTTCAAAAATCCCTTCCGGAACGGCATCATCGCACCTCCCCTACGCGGCCCAACTGTCGGATCTTATGGTTAAGATCCGGTTAAACCTGACCGACCCGCCGGTCGCCGCTGCGCCGAAAATCGCAAAAGCGTCGCATTCGTCCGCGCGCCACGCCCGATCTGCACCCATAACCGGCACCAAAAGGAAGACCGGCCAATGTATACCCTCCACTACGCCCCCGATAACGCCTCGCTGATCGTGCGGCTGGTGCTGGAAGAAATCGGTCAGCCCTACCGCACCGTTCTGGTTGATCGCAGCATCCGCCAACAAGACAGCACCGCCTACCGCCAGCTCAACCCCAATGGCCTCATCCCGGCGCTGGTCACGCCCGAGGGCCCGCTGTTTGAAACCGCCGCCATCCTGCTGTGGCTCTCGGAACGCCACGGCGCCCTGGCCCCCCGCCCCGGTGCCCCCGATCGCGGCGCATTCCTCTCGTGGCTGTTCTTTGTGTCCAATACATTGCACCCGGCGCTCAGGAACCACTTCTACCCGGAAAGATATGCAGGCTCCGCCGCCGCCATCCCCGCCTTTGCCGCCACCACCCGAACCCGTATCGCGGCGCATCTCGGTCTCATCGACAAAATGGTGCAAGACCACCACCCTGCCTGGCTCAGCCCCGCCGCGCCCTCCTCCTTGGGCTATTATCTCGGCTGCTGCCTGCGCTGGGTTCAGCTTTACCCCAAGGGGGGCGCGAATTGGTTTGACATCACCGCCTTCCCGGCGCTTCTGGCCATTGCCGACACGTTGCAAATCCTCCCCGCATCCCTCAGGGTGGCCGCCGCCGAAGGCCTTGGCCCGACGATCTTCACCCACCCCACCATTGCCTGCCCGCCCGAAGGCAGCGCCACCTGAAAGCGAACGCCCATGTTTCTCTCCGTCTTCGACATGTTCAAGATCGGCGTCGGCCCGTCTTCCTCCCATACCATGGGC
>JBATDH010000177.1:0-56792 GCA_049663365.1 Albidovulum sp.
GTTGATTGGTGGCAACGGATTGATCGACAAACTGGTAGGCATGGGACTGGTCCCGGAGGATCAGGCGAAGGGCGTGCGGTTGATGATGGGGCTTTTTGCCGTCAAGACCGGCGACGATACCCTGACCTCAAAAATCGAGTTCAAGGAAGATGGCGGCGTTTATGCCAACGGGCAACGCATTCAGTAACCGTTGCCATTCATTCTGCTGATTACTTGAAGGTAAGGCGGGTTGCGGCCCGCCTTACGTCTTTGTCAATGTGAACCCTTGCGCGTTGCCAAAGGCCGCTTTAGGTCCAACGCAAAGAAAGACACGGCAGGACATCTGATGGCCGACAGGCTGGAAACCCTTACTTCGATGCTTATCGCTGCCGCCCGCGAGGCGGGCGCTGATGCAGCCGATGCCATGGCGGTGGACGGAACCTCGGTGTCTGTCGATGTCAGAGCGGGAAAGCTGGAACAGGCCGAGCGTTCCGAAGGCATTGAAATCGGGTTGCGGGTACTTTTGGGGCAGCGTCAGGCCTGCGTTTCGGCCTCGGACATTTCGCATCGTACCATGAGGGAAATGGCCGAACGCGCGGTTGCGATGGCACGCGAGGCACCCGAAGATGACAGTGTCGGGCTCGCCGACCCATCCCAATTCGCCAGCGACTGGGATCTGGCGGCTTTGGATCTTGTCGATCCTTCGCCTGACCCGGAACCGGGAGTTCTGGAGGATGATGCCCTTCGGGCGGAATCCGCGGCTCTGGCTGTGCAGGGGGTCAGCCAGTGTCAGGCGTCATCCGCAGGTTTTGGGTGCCGCAGCCTGCATCTGATGACATCCAACGGATTTTCGGGCGGCTACACGCGCAGTTCCCGCACAATTTCCACCGTTGCCATCAGTGGCGAAGGGCTGACCATGGAACGTGATTGGGGTGCCGAGAGTCGCACCTATCAATCCGACCTGCCAAGCGCCGAAGAGATCGGTCAACTGGCAGGAACGCGTGCGGCAGAGCGCGCAGGTGCGCGCAAACCCAAGACGGGCGCTTTTCCGGTGATTTTTGACGAACGCATTGCCGCTGGTCTGATTGGTCATCTGCTTGCGGCCATCAACGGTGCGGCGATCACGCGCGGGTCATCCTGGCTTCGCAATGGGCTGGGCGCGCAGGTCCTGCCAGCGGGCCTGTCGATCCTTGAAAACCCGCTGCGCCCACGTGTTTCCGGGTCGCGCCCTTTTGATGGTGAAGGGTTGGCAACACGGCCCAGGGCGATTGTCGATCACGGTATCCTCACCGGCTGGACGCTTGATCTTGGCACTGCGCGGCGGCTGGGAATGGCGTCGACGGCATCGGCCTCACGCGGCACCTCTGCGCCGCCGTCGCCGTCGGTATCCAATGTCGCCCTTACGGAAGGCACCCGAAGCAAAGCCGCGTTACTGGCCGATATGGGCACGGGGCTATTGATCACGTCAATGATCGGCAGTTCGATCAACCCGACGACGGGTGATTATTCGCGCGGCGCCTCCGGGTTCTGGGTTGAAAACGGCCAGATTAGCTATCCGGTCAACGAATGCACCATTGCCGGCAATCTGCGCGATATGCTGATGCGGATCACGCCGGCCAATGATGCACGCAAGCATCTTTCCCATGTGGTCCCAAGCCTGTTGGTCGAAGGTTTGACCCTTGCCGGCGCGTGACCTTGCCCTGTTGACCGACGCAGCCTATGCGGCAGGTGATATTGCCCGTCGGTATTGGCGAAAAAATGCGGAAATCTGGGACAAACCGGGTGACGCGGGCCCTGTGACCGAGGCTGATCTGGCGGTCAATGACATGTTGATCAAAAAGCTTGGAAAGGCGCGGCCTGACTATGGTTGGTTGTCAGAGGAAACCCCCGATACGCATTACCGGTTGGGGGCTGCGCGAACATTCATCGTCGACCCTATCGACGGCACCCGCGCCTTCATCGCCGGGGAAAAGACGTTTTCCCATTCGCTGGCGATTGCGGAGCACGGTCAGATTGTCGCCGCCGTGGTCTATCTGCCGATCTATGACACGCTCTACGCCGCAACGCATGACGGTCCTGCCACATGCAACGGGCAACGAATTACAGCGTCGGTAAAGAGCGATGCCAAAGACGCCACACTTTTGACGGCGCGCAGTAGCATGGGGGCAGAGCATTGGGTGAATGCTTCGCCTCCGCCTTTCAAGCGTGAGTTTCGGGCTTCACTGGCGTACCGGCTTTGCCTCGTGGCAGAAGGTCGCTATGACGCCATGTTGACCCTGCGCCGGACCTGGGAATGGGACATCGCGGCGGGTGATCTGATTGCGCGGCAGGCAGGGGCCAAGGTCACTGACCAGGCAGGCGCTGACCTCGTTTACAATGTGGCCGATCCGCGGACACAAGGCGTGATTGCGGCACCCGAACTCCTTTGGCAAGTTCTGCAATCGGGCCTGCGTCTACCCTGAGGCCGGTCGGGTAAAGCACTTTGGCGCTATTGGGCGTAGCTAGAACCCTCTGCATCAAGAATAGCCTTGATTTCACGCAGATGTGCATCGCATTGGCCGGGATAGTTTTCCAGCTCACTTGCGGTTTTTTCGGCAACCTCATCGCTCAGAACCCGAAGCGGGCGACCGGTTTGCAGAGCACGGATATAGGTTTCGGCGGCCCGTTCGAAATAATATAGCCGGTTGAAGGTATCGGCCACGTCGCTGCCGATGATCAGCACACCGTGATTGCCCATGATCATCACCCGCACTTTCGGATCGGTCAGCATTCCGGCGCAGCGAGCCCCTTCGCTTTCGAACGCGAGCCCGCCATATTCCTCATCGATCACATAGCGGTTGTAAAAGGTTGCACAGTTCTGGTCGATCGGCGGCAGATTGCTGTCGGCAAGACTGGCCAGCACGGTGGCATGGATCGAATGGACATGCATCACACAACGGGCATGAGGCACCAGCCGGTGAATCGATCCATGCAGCCCCCAGGCTGTCGGGTCGGGCGCATTTGGCCCTTTCAGCGTGTCGGGGTTGTTGGCGTCGATCAACAACAGGTCGCTGGCGCGAATACGCTCAAAATGCATCTGGTTGGGGTTCATCAGGAATTGGGTGCCATCTTCGTTGACGGCCAGTGAAAAATGATTGGCCACCCCTTCATGCATGTTCAGCCGTGCGGTCCAGCGGAATGCGGCGGCCAGATCGATCCGTTCCGGCCAATGGGCCATGTTCTGTGCGGCGATTTTCCGTTCAACTTGTCCCATGAAGTGTTGCCTCTGTCCAAATCCACCTTTCGACGTGGTGAAATAATATCAGAAGCCTGTCAGAACCCGTAGTCTCTTTACGACATCGTGCGTCTTCCTCTGTAACCCCCTGGGTCGTCCGTGCGGTGTGTCCGAGAGCCTCCTTGAGGCAACCCCCACCATAGCTTAGGGTGGCCCCTGATTGGCCCCCACAACACGGAGCACCCTATGACCCAGCGCCTGCATCTCGTCTTTGGTGGCGAATTGACCGATCCGACCAAGACCTCGTTCAAAGACCCGTCAGCCATTCATGTCGTGGGGGTCTTTCCCGATTACAAAACTGCGTTCAACGCCTGGAAAGCCGAAGCACAGCGCACGGTTGACGATGCCCATATGCGGTACTTCATCGCCCATATACATCGGTTGCGCGATGAAGGGGCACCGGCCAGCCCGACCGAGGAACTCGGGCTCTGATCCGTCGCAACCATGAAACGCTCGCTCGCCCTTGCGATTTATCTGGTCATGGCCAACCGCCGCAGTAGCGAAACGGTGAGCCGCCCTGTTTCCCGCCCGAAGGGGCAACTGATCTGGCTTCATGCCGGAGAAGGCGCAACATTGAAAAGCCTTGGGCAGTTGGCGGAACGTCTGGTTCAGGAACCTGGTCGGCCGCAGGTTCTGCTGACTGCCGAAGGCCAGATTCCGCCCGATCTTGGGGCCATGCCCGACGGTACTCTTGCCGATATCCTGCCGCCCGACCGGATTGATGCCGTTCGCGCGTTTCTGGATTTCTGGCAACCTGATCTGGCGCTTTTTGCCGGCACAAGCCTGCCGCCTGCGCTGATCGTCGAAACCCATGCCCGCGCGATTCCGCTTATACTGGCGGATGTGAAGATGACCGATCAGATCGCCGGGCGCTGGCGCTGGCGCAAAGGTATGGCAGCGTCACTATTGGCGCGTTTTACCTATATCCTTGCGCGTGATCAGGACACAGCCATGATCCTTGAAAAACTTGGCGGCAAGGGTATCGGTGCAACTGTTGCCGGTCGGATCGAGGAAACCACGGATCCGCTGCTTTGTAGTGAAGTGGAACGGAACACACTGGCCCTTCTTCTTCAGGCAAGGCCGGTATGGCTGGCCGTGGGTTGTCTGCAAGCGGAACAGGATGCTGTGCTTGCGGCCCATGCCGACGCCATGCGCGGGGCACACCGGATGTTGCTCATATTCGCGACGGATAGTGCCGCACAGGCTTCCAATCTGAACGACCGGATGACCCGCGAAGGCTGGATTGTCGGCCAGCGTAGCCGCGATGAGGAACCTGATCCAGAGGTTCAGCTTTATATCGTTGATACAGAGGGCGAGCTTGGCCTGTGGTACCGGCTTGCCCCGGTGACATATATGGGGGGCACCTTGTTTCAGGATGGTGCTGGTCGTAATCCGTTCGAGCCCGCAGCGCTCGGTTCGGCCATCATCCACGGACCGCATACTTCACCTTATCCCGATGCCTATGGGCGGTTGCGTGCGGCCCATGCCGCAAGGCTGGTCAACTCTCCGGCAGAGTTGTCCGAGGCGGTCAGTGACCTGATCGCTCCTGACAAGGCCGCGATACTGGCGCACAATGCCTGGTCGGTATCATCTGGCGGGGCGGAGGTGGCCCAGCGTGTGGTGCGGCGGATTTCCGCGGCGTTGGGCACACAGTCTGGCCCCAAGGAGGTGATCTGATGCGCGCGCCTGGGTTTTGGTACTCGTCGCCGGATAGCCCTGTCTGGCAGGCCCGCGCATTGTGTCCATTGGGTGCGGTTTACGCGTCGGCGACCGCGCGCCGACTGAAACGCGGCAATGGCTTTCATCCCGGTGTGCCGGTGATCTGTGTGGGCAACATCAATGTCGGCGGCACCGGTAAAACCCCAACGGTTATCGCCCTCGTTCAGTGTCTGTTGCGGCGGAATCTGGTGGTTCATGTTGTCAGTCGCGGGCATGGCGGGCGTTTGTCAGGCCCGGTTCAAGTCGATGAGCGAAGCCATAGCGCTGCGGATTGCGGCGATGAGCCATTGCTTTTGGCTGGATTCACGACGGTCTGGGTGGCCCGCAGTCGCATCGAAGGTGCGCGCGCCGCCGCTGCCGCAGGGGCGCAGGTCATTCTTCTGGATGATGGATTTCAAAACCCAGGCGTCGCCAAGGATTTGTCCATCGTGGTCGTCGATGCCGCGCGGGGATTTGGCAATGGGTGTTGCCTGCCAGCGGGACCATTGCGCGAACCGGTAGCGACCGGACTGGCGCGCGCCGATCTCCTGTTGTCGATCGGGAATACCACGGCGCAGGCGGACTTCGTCGGCAAATGGGGCGCTGCAATCACTATCCCGCATGTAACCGGGGTTCTGGAGCCATTGCCGACGGGTATGGATTGGCACGGCTTGCGCGTATTGGCCTTTGCCGGGATCGGGCATCCAGAGAAGTTCTTTCGCACCCTGCACGATCTCGGGGCAGATATTGTCCATGCCGAGGCACTGGATGACCATCAGCCATTGACTCCGACGCTTTTGCACCGGCTGGAACGGCAGGCCGATGGTTTGGATGCGCAACTGGTCACGACCGAAAAAGATGCCACGCGGTTGCCCGAGAGTTTCCGTTCCAAGGTGCTGACAGTGCCGGTGCGCCTGAAGATCGACGACTGGGCTCCGCTGGACGCGGCATTCTGCAAGCTTGGGCTATAGAATCGCTAACCGCGCCCTTTGATGTCAAAATCGTGCTGCCCAAGCTTCGGCGACGCCCGATCAACCGATAGGTCTGCATCTGAAAAACGGAAGGGTGATCTGACCCCGGCAATACCCTCGGGGTCGATCCGCAATCCGCGCGCGATGACCTGCGGATCGGCGAACACCTCGGAAAGATCGTTGATCGGCCCGGCAGGGACGCCCTCAGCCTCGCAAGCCGCCAACAGGTCAGACTTTTGGAATTGCCGTGTTGCTGCGGACAAGGCCGCGCTTAGTGCATCGCGGTTGGCGATCCGGTCGGCGTTGGTCAGGTATTCAGGGGCTTCGGCCAGTGCCTCTAGCCCAAGAATTTTGCACAGACGTCGGTATTGCCCGTCATTGCCTGTGGCCAGGATCACCCAGCCATCGGCACAATCGAAAACCGCGTAGGGCACGAGGTTGGGGTGGGCGTTGCCCATCCGCTTCGGTGCCGCGCCCGAGGCAAGGTAATTCATCGCTTGATTGGCCATGACCGAGGTCGCCACATCCAGCAGCGCCATGTCGATATGCTGACCTCTGCCCGTCTGACTACGCTGTACAACCGCCGCCAGAATGGCGGTGGCAGCATAGATGCCGGTAAAGATGTCGGTCACGGCAACGCCCACCTTCTGCGGCTGTCCATCGGGATCGCCGGTCACACTCATCAATCCGGACATGCCTTGGATGATATAATCATATCCGGCCCGGTGCGCATAGGGACCATCCTGCCCGAACCCGGTGATCGAGCAATAGATCAACCGGGGGTTCAGGGCAGCAAGACTGGCATAGTCGAGCCGGTATTTCGCCAGCCCGCCAACCTTGAAATTCTCGATCAGGATGTCGGCGTCCTTGACCAGGTCGCACACGAATGCCTGGCCTTCGGAGGTGCGGAAATCGGCCGTGACCGATTGCTTGCCCCGGTTGCAGCTATGAAAATAGGCCGCCGACCGGTCGCCATCCCGGTCGATGAAAGGCGGACCCCAGCGGCGCGTGTCATCGCCCTCGGGTGCCTCGACCTTGATCACTTCGGCCCCAAGATCGGCCAGAGTCTGACCCGCCCATGGCCCCGCGAGAATACGCGCCAGTTCGACAACTTTCAGACCGGCCAGTGGCGTCATGGCCTAATTGGCCAGCTTTTCGTCAAGTATCTTGGCGAATTCCTCATAGGACATGTTTGAATATTTCTGGCCGTCGATGATGAAGGACGGGGTTCCGGTAATGTCGTCGTTCTTGGCATTGGTCTGGAAGGTCGCGACCATCGCCTTGGCCATGTCGTTGTCTTTCATGCAGGCATCCAGCGCCTCGCCCGACAATCCGGCCTTCAGGCCGATCTTGCGCAGATTGGTGGAAATACCTGCATCTTCCCCTGGGGCCAGCCAGTCATGTTGCGTGTCATAGATCATGTCCGAAATACCAAAGTATTTCTCGGCCCCGCCGCAGCGTGCCACCATCCCCGCCCAAAGCCCGTATTTGTCGAAATAGACCTCGCGGTAGACAAACCGGACCTTGCCGGTGTCAATGAAATTGGTCTTGAGCTGGCCAAACGCCGTGTCATGAAAATGCGCGCAATGCGGGCAGGTAAAGGACGCGTATTCAATGACTTCGATCGGCGCATCGGCCTGACCCAGAACCATATCCGGCACCAATGCGGCCTCGGAGCTGGTGGTGGCAGTGGCTTCTTGTGCCAGGGCGGCGGTGCTGAGCGATGGCGGCAGATCGGCACCGCGCTGCGTGGCCCAGAAGGTGCCACCGCCAAGAATGGCCAACGCGACCGCCGCGACCAAGAGATAGGTTTTAGACATGGTTCAGCCTTTCCTTTTTCCGGGCCGTGATAAGACTTTTTCAGCCAAAGCCGCAAGCGCAGACCGCAGATCATCGTCATGGACGCCGTCAGACAGGGCCGCAGCGGCCCGCACAAGCGCCGGGTCGGCGGGTGGCTCCGGTTTTGGGGCGTGAGCAAACGCTACCTGACCCTCGGAAAATCCGATTGGCGCGGTCTGGGTCACCGAAATTCGAGATATGGCGTTATATCCATAGCAGGCATTGACCTTTTCGCGGATGACCGGAAGCTGCATCTGCAAGATCGGCGCCGAAGCCCCGGTGGTCAGCAAGATCAGCGTTGCCCCAAAACCGCCCTTTGAATAGCTGACCTTCACCGGTCGCGCCATGGCGGCGACTTCCTGACCGACGATCTCCGGCCAATGTGTCAACAAGCGCGATACGGCAAAGCCGCGCGATTCGCCTGCCGCCCGGATCTGGTCGCGCAACAGGCCCGATGCCGCTTCAAATCCACGTCTGCGACGGGGCTGACCTTGCGTCATGCTCATCGCTGTCCTTTCATTTCTCGGGCTTTACTCTATGCATCCGGGCAGAGCTTGCCCATAGCTATGCCGCCAGGGGAATAACAATAATGCGTGACGAGGAAATCAGTGCGGTCCTGTTGGGCTGGTACGATCGCCAGGCAAGAATACTGCCCTGGCGCGTGGCCCCTGCCGACCGGATGGCCGGACAAAGCCCCGACCCCTACCGGGTTTGGTTGTCGGAAATCATGCTGCAACAAACAACCGTCGCCAGCGTGAGCGGCTATTTCCTGCGCTTCACTGCCCGTTGGCCGGATGTCACATCGCTGGCGGTGGCCGAAGATGCCGAGGTCATGGGCGAATGGGCCGGGCTTGGCTATTATGCGCGGGCGCGCAACCTGCTGAAATGCGCCCGAAGCGTTGTGCGCGATCACGGTGGTCGCTTTCCCGAAACACGCGATGCATTGCTGACCTTGCCGGGCATCGGCCCCTATACTGCCGCCGCCATTGCCGCCATCGCCCATGATGAACCGGCAACCGTCGTGGACGGCAATGTCGAACGGGTGATTGCCCGGCTCTTCTGCATCGAAACACCGCTGCCAGCCGCCAAACCGGAATTGGTTGCCCATGCCGCAAGGCTGACACCGCGAAAACGGGCAGGTGATCATGCCCAGGCGATGATGGATCTGGGAGCGACGATCTGCACACCCCGCGGCCCAGCCTGTGACATCTGCCCCCTTGCCCGTCCCTGCCTTGCCCGTGCGCGCGCCTGCGCTCGCAATCTGCCCAAGAAGATGGCTAGGCCCGCGAAGCCCACCCGGCATGGTATTGCCTATGTGGCCAAGCGCGCCGACGGCGCATTCTTGCTGGAAGAGCGCCCGGACAAGGGGCTGTTGGGGGGCATGCTGGGCTGGCCCGGAACCGACTGGTCTGACCAAACGCCAGTTTCCGCGCCGCCCGTTCCTGCCGACTGGCAGAGATGCAAGGCCGAGATACGTCACACCTTTACCCATTTCCATCTCTGCCTGACGGTTTACAGCGCACATATTCCAGCCGACACGCAACCTCGCTTTGGGCAATTCATCGCTCAAAGCCGGTTCCGCCCGACCGACCTGCCAACGCTGATGCGCAAGGTTTTTGACGCGGCACAGCCGATGCTTCAAGATGATTGAGCGACTGGCGACAAGCGGATAGGCTTTCGGCCATCCTGTACCCGTCAGCGGAGCCTCTCATGGCAGCATCTTTGTCGCGCCTCTCTTCGGCATTGCCTTTCTGGGGATCACTGGTGTTGCCGCCCCTGGCGGCAATCGGCGCCTTGATCGGTGGCTGGACGGTATTCTTGCCACCCCTTTATGCCTGGCTGCTTGTTTCCATTCTCGACCGGATCGCCGGGCCGAACACATCCAATCCTGAAACCGATACGCCCGAAAAGGATCTTTTCTGGTATCGGCTGATCACGCTCATATGGTTTCCCTTGCAGGCCTGCACGATCTACGGGCTGATCTGGTATGTGACGCATACCGGGCATCTGGGTCCTTGGGAAAAGATCGTGCTGTTTTTCGGTGTCGGGGTCATTTCCGGCACGATCGGGATAACTTACGCGCACGAATTGATGCACCGCACGGGACGCGCCGAACGCTGGCTGGGCGATCTGTTGCTGGCCACAGTGCTTTACAGCCACTTTCGCACCGAACATCTGCTGGTTCACCACCGCTATGTCGCAACACCGCGCGACGGGGTGACCGCGCGCTACAACGAAGGCTTTCATCGGTTCTTCTTCCGTGTGCTGCGTGGCGGGATCAGTTCGGCCTGGCGGGCCGAAAGACAGCTTCTGGCGCGCGCCGGGCGCGGGCCGCTTCACCCCTCAAACCCGTTCTGGCGTTACGGCCTGTTGCAACTGGCCGCCGCCCTTCTGGCCATTGCCCTCGGTGGCTGGATCGGTCTGGCTCTCTTCCTTTGGCAGGCCTATATTGCTGTCTGGCAACTGGAACTGACGAACTATATTGAACATTATGGTCTGACCCGACGCCATCTGGGCGGCGGCAAATACGAACCTGTTCAGCCACGCCATAGCTGGAATGCCGATCACAAGGTTTCGAACTGGCTGCTGATCAACCTTCAGCGCCATTCCGACCACCATTTCAGGCCCGACCGGCGGTTTCCCTTGTTGCAGACCTACAGTGCCGATGACGCACCGCAATTGCCCTACGGCTATCCGGCCATGACGACATTGGCGATGATCCCGCCGCTGTGGCGGCGGGCGATGAACCCGCGTGTCAGGATCTGGCGGCGGCAATTCTATCCGGATGTGGCCGATTGGTCCGACTACAACAAGGCCCGCTTGCCCTTTCCCAAAGGCGCAAGCTGACCAAACCCGTTTCTTCTTTGCAAAATACTCCCGCCGGAGGCCCGCATCCGCATCTGCGGATGCCAAAAAATAGCGTCGCGCCGCAAGGCGCGTCCGCCAGATCAGACCCCGCGATAAAAAGCCCCGCCGGGGGTGCGATCCGGCGGGGTTAAGTTGGCGCTTGTGGTCAGGCCACAGGCACCGGCGGTATGCGTGAATTTCAGTGGCGGCGGCCCGGTTGTTCGGCCTCCATTTCGGAGCGGATCTGCTGACGCAATATGTCGATCGACACCATCTTGCCGTCGCGCTTGAAATGCCAGTAGGTCCAGCCATTGCACGAGGGCGCGCCTTCCAGATGGGCTCCCACCTGATGTATCGATCCTTTGACATCATTGCCGATCAGTGTGCCATCGGCGCGCACCTTGGCCTTGTACCGGTTGCCCAGCGAAAAAAGCTCTTCGCCCGGCCGCAACATGCCGCGTTCCACCACCTGGCCGAAGGGTACGCGTGGTTCGGCACGCTTCGATCCGGTGGTTTCCAGTGCCTCGCGGTCGAATTTGCGAATCTTGGCAATGCGCTTTTCGGCGACGGCGCGGTAGGTTTCCTCGCGCTCAATGCCGATAAAGTCGCGGCCCAGCATCTTGGCCACCGCGCCGGTCGTGCCGGTCCCGAAGAAAGGATCGAGAACCACATCGCCCGGATTGGTCGTGGCAACAAGAACGCGGTGCAGCAGGCTTTCGGGTTTTTGGGTCGGGTGGGCCTTGTCGCCTGCGTCGTCCTTCAGCCTTTCATGGCCGGTGCATAGCGGCAACACCCAATCCGAGCGCATCTGCACACCGTCATTGAGCGCTTTCAGCGCCTCATAATTGAACGTGTACTTCCCACCTTCGGATTTCGATGCCCAGATCAGGGTTTCATGGGCATTGGTAAAGCGCTTGCCGCGGAAATTCGGCATCGGGTTCGATTTGCGCCAGACCACGTCATTGAGGATCCAGAAGCCCTGGTTTTGCAGCTCAGCCCCCATTCGGAAAACATTGTGATATGACCCGATCACCCAGATCGCCCCGTTGGGTTTCAAAAGCCGCTGTGCTGCGGACAGCCAATCGCGGGTGAAGGTGTCATAGGCTTTGAAACTGTCAAACTGATCCCAGTGGTCGTCTACCGCGTCGACCTTGGAATTGTCGGGCCGGTGCAGATCGCCTTTCAATTGCAGGTTATAGGGGGGGTCGGCAAAAATCAGATCGACGGATTCCGCTGGCAGCGCCCGCATCCGGGCAATGCAGTCGCCGGCCAGAATCTGATTCAATGGAAGGGAAATCCCCTCCTGTGTCTTGGTCTTGCTCATCTTCGCCCCATGCCCGGCATCATCCGCCGGTGCTCTGTCCCGGCTTTGGTGCCGGTGTGTTACTGGGCAAGATGATTCATTGTCGATTCGGCGTCAAATTCTTTTTGAATCAATGACTTACTGTTTTAGCTTGGCACAAGATGTTGTGCACCGGTTTGAACGAACGTCTATGATGTGGGGTCACACCAAGATTTTGCAGCGCCGCCAGATGCTCTTTCGTCGGATAGCCTGCGTTTCTGTCCCAGCCATAACCGGGAAATTGTTGCGCCAAATCCACCATGGTGCGATCCCGCAACACCTTGGCAACGATGGACGCGGCGGCAATCGATAACGAACGCGCATCTCCCTTCACCAAGGCTTCGGCACTGGGCACGAAATTCCGGGGGATCATGTTACCGTCGATCAGGACGTGATCCGGAACGACCGCCAACCCGCCCACCGCGCGTGACATGGCCAGATGACTGGCGCGCAGGATGTTCAAGTGGTCGATTTCGGCGACACTGGCCTCGCCAATTGCGACTTCGGCGTTGACGATGATCAATTCGAACAGGGCGGCGCGCTTTGCGGCCGACAGCTTCTTTGAATCGTTCAGCCCGTTGGGTATGTGGTTAGGGTCCAGACGCACGGCGGCAGCCAGAACCGGGCCGCAAAGCGGGCCACGCCCGACCTCGTCCACGCCGACAACCCGCAGGTATCCACGGGCGATAGCGGTGGCTTCAAAGCTGAAATCTGGTGTATCCGGCATGGCCGCAGCTTGCGCAAAACCGGTCGCAGCGCAAGGAAAAAGGCGGGTGTAGAAACACCCGCCAAGTTCGCGACACGGGGGGAAACAAGGAAACCCGTGCCGCCTGCTCTGACAAACCCACCGTCAGAATTGTAGATTGGCGATCTCGTAACCGTTTTGACGCAGACAACGGGCACCATAGACCGTATCCCAACCGCGCTTGCCCTTGGCTTCAAAGGCGCATTCTTGTGGCAAGCCCCGGTGCATTCCGTAGTCAGCAAGGCATTGGCGGGAAACAACCTGGCTCCGGCCGTTATAGCTTTTCAATTCATAGGCGCAGATGGACGGCAGCAGGCGATCCTGCCCATTGCGATGGCCACGGCGCCGGTCATGGCGCCGATCCTTGTCCTGATCGCGCAGGAAGTAGGGATTGTAGCTCTGATCATTCCTCCACACGGTTCCGGCGTTGCGACGATCTTTCTTCTTGGATTCGTTCAGGATCAGGCCCAGCGCGGCTGCGCCCAATAGCAGCGTCAGAACCTGCTTGTCCGTTTTGCTGTCGGCGAAGACGGGGGATGCTGAAACGCTGCTGAAGACTATGGCAACGGCAGCAAATGCGGCGATCAGACGAGATTTCATCGGATTTCTCCTTTTTCGTTTTGCGGGGCAGGCGTTCGGTGTGGCAGAACCGCCGGACGTCTCGCGATCAACTAGGGGCGATACCACCCAGACAGGCAATAACGGCACGGCGCTATCCAATAACCTTGGCCGAAAGACCCAAAGTTATTGAATATCCCGCGCAGGGAAGGCAGCATCTGCGATTATGAAACACACACTCCTCCTTGTAGCGGCAATGATCGCCTTTTTGTCCGCCCCGACTGCCGATGCCGCTTGCCGCGTCGAATACAAGGCCAAGATGGACAACCCGCTGCGCCTGAATTTCGGCACTGCGGATTTGCCGGACGCCGCGTGCGCATCCAAGGCCACGGCCGCCAAGGTGCTGGCACCGATTTTGCAACAGCAGGGCTGGACGCTTCTGGCGATTGTCGCCATCCTTGGCGGTGGATAGACGATACCCAAGGACACCAACCCCGTGACGGAAACCTCCTCTGTGGCGACTGATGCCCTACGTTCCGGAAACCGCGTGGTTGTCTGGGGGATCGTTGCGATTGTTGTCATCCTCAGTCTGGCGGCACTGCTCCTTTTCATGGCCTTGCCCGATGCCAATGCGTTCAATTCCCGAGTTGAACGGATCTTTGTCGAGAATGATGCTCTGACAACGGGTGACCAGATCAAGCTGCTGGAAATCCTCGCCCAGTCCGGCACGGCCTTTTCCGAGGTACTGGCCAGCTACCGGACCGTTATCTTTGTGCTGCTGCTGTTTGCGACGGCGCTTTTGATTGCGGCGCTTGTGTTTCTGGTGATGATCGTCGCCTTGAACAAACGTATGGGCGAGGTGGAACGCCAGGGCATACAGGTGTCATCGCTTCTTATCAGCCGATCGGAAAACGCCGTATTGCTGAACAACATGGAATTCAAACTGACGGCGGCGGCGATTGAGACGCTGTCGGTTCTGGCTGAGGCGCGGATGGACGACGAGGTAATGTCAGGCTCCGAGATCGAGGCGGTGATATCTGGCCGCAATGCCGTGGATTGCGATGAAGCGGCGGGTGCCATGCGCATCAAGCGGTTACGCGACGCGCTGGGCAATCAGATGGTGTCGGAACTGCTGGTCAAGAACATATCGCGCCGCGGTTATATGCTGGCGATCGACAAGGACGTTATCCGCATGATCTGAAATGCCGATTGCCTGCCCCAGTGGACCAATGCAATTCGCCACGCTAATATGGGCAACCGATCACGCCATGGGGGTTTCGCGCTTTTTCCGAAGATGATGGTTCGGATGCGAATTTGGCTGGTCGAAAAACGGGATGGCCGAGAGGCGGTATATCCTGAAAAAACGGAGATATGTTTTAAATGACCCCCTTCGCAATTGCCGGCGTTCAGATGTATGTGAACGCCTTGCAGCCCAATACCGACGGGATGCTGCACCGGCTTGATATCCTGATGGCGCGCTTTCCCTGGACACAGATGGTGCTGTTCAGCGAGTTGGCGCCGCTCGGGCCTTTGCCACGTTTTGCGCTGCCCTTGATCAACGAACATGTCGAGAAATTTCAGTCGGCGGCGCGTCGGCATAACGTATGGCTGATCCCCGGTTCGATGTTTGAACGCACGGAAGACGGACGCATTTTCAATACTTCGCTGGTGATCAACCCCGACGGCGAAATCGTCAGAGCTTACCGCAAGATGTTTCCTTTCCGCCCCTATGAGACCGAAGTGAGCGCGGGAACGGAGTTTTGCGTTTTTGATGTACCCAATGTGGGTCGGTTTGGCCTGTCGATATGCTATGACATCTGGTTCCCCGAAACCACGCGGCAATTGACCAGTCAGGGGGTGGAAGTTCTTTTGCATCCGGTCTTGACCGGGACCACCGACCGCGATGCGGAATTGTCCATTGCGCGCGCCACGGCGGCCCAGTTCCAGTGTTATGTGGTCGATGTGAACGGGTTGGGTGCCGGTGGCAATGGCCGGTCTTGTGTGATAGACCCGTCGGCCACGGTATTGCACCAATCTGCGGGTCAGGAAGATATGTTCCCGATCGAGATTGATCTGGCAATGGTGCGGCGGCAACGCGAAACCGGCCTGCGGGGGCTGGGGCAGGTTCTGAAAAGCTTCCGTGACCGGTCAACTGACTTTTCCGTCTATGACCGCGCCAGTGGGACCGATGCCTATCTGCACAGCCTGGGTGCGCTTGAAACGCCGCGGCAGGGATCGACGGCGGGTCTAAAGCCGGATTTGCGCGATGTTTCATACGCTGACACATCACGCATCAAAGGTGTTCCGGCGTTCAAGGGGAGCGAATTGCAGGAACCCTATGTGTTGGGCAAGACAGTTTCGGGGTGACCGATATATAAGTACGCTGCCTTTGAGAATTTCTGTCGTACCTTCGACGAAGCGAAAAGGAAGAAAAAATGCAGTCAATGAGTGACTACTATTCTGCTGTTCAGCTTCGTTCCGACCGGTGGAGCAGTCTTCGCGAATCCCTTGATCTGTTGGTGCGCAAGCCAGAAGGGCGTCATGCAAGAGCGACCCGACAAAAGGTCGTGGACCTTTTCGAATCGCTGGCATTGATCGAGGCGTATTGGGCCTTTCCGGGCGTTTCTGCCTTTGATTTCATGCGCCGTCAGTTTGAACATGGAAAGATTGACGATGTTGCCTTTGCGGCCCGCCGTGTAACCCGCGCGCTGACCACCGGGGCCTATCGCCGCCGCCACATCCCGCTTGACCGCGATACCGCCGATGCCGAGGAGCATGACGACGAAGCGATGCTGTCGCCCGACGCACGGGCGCTGGCCAAACCCTATTTCGAGGTGATGATCGTCGATGACGTGAACGAACAACAGGAACGCTGGCTAAGGTCCAACATGACCGCAATGCGCCGACCTGATGATGCGTTCATTTACGAACCGGTCGTCGTGCCCAGTCTACAGGATGCGCTGATCGGGGTGCTGTTCAACCACAATATTCAAGCCATTGTGGTGCGCCCCGGACTGCGGATGGAATCCAAGGTCGAATTGTCGATCCTGACCAAATACCTCAATCGCGCGGGCGGGATCGAAGACCTGGAAGCCCTATCGCCCACGGATTACGGCCCCGAGCTTTGCCGTCTGATCGCCAAGGTCAGACCGGAACTTGACGCTTATCTGGTGACGGACCGGTCGGTCGAGGATATCGCTGGCCTTGATCTGGGTATATGCCGCCGCGTCTTCTATAATCAGGAAGACTTCATGGAACTCCACCTGAATATCCTGCGCGGGGTTCAGGCGCGGTTCAAGACGCCGTTTTTTACCGCGCTCAAGGAATATTCAAAGCAGCCGACTGGCGTCTTTCATGCCATGCCGATCAGCCGCGGCAAATCCATCACCCGCAGCCACTGGATTCAGGACATGGGGGCATTTTACGGCCCCAATATCTTCATGGCCGAAACCTCGGCCACCTCGGGCGGACTTGACAGCCTGCTGGAGCCGCAGGGCCCCATCAAAGAGGCGCAGGAACTGGCTGCCCGTGCCTTCGGGTCGCGCCAGACATTCTTTGCCACCAATGGCACATCGACCTGCAACAAGATCGTGGTACAGGCACTGGTAAGGCCAGGTGATATCGTTCTTGTGGATCGCGATTGCCATAAATCGCATCATTACGGCATGGTGCTGGCCGGTGCGCAGGTCTGCTATCTCGATAGTTATCCGTTAAGCGAATATTCGATGTATGGCGCGGTTCCGCTGACGGAAATCAAGCATCAACTGTTGAAACTGAAGGCGGAAGGGAAACTTGATCGCGTCAGGATGCTATTGCTGACCAACTGCACGTTTGACGGCATTGTCTACAATGTCGAACGGGTGATGGAAGAATGTCTGGCGATCAAGCCTGATTTGATTTTCCTTTGGGACGAGGCATGGTTTGCATTCGCCCGCTTCGGCCCGACTTACCGCCAACGCACGGCAATGAATGCCGCCAACAACCTGCGTGAAAAGCTGCGTTCCGACGCCCATGCCAAGGCCTATGCCAAGCAGCAGGAAAAGCTGAAGGATGCCGACGATGCAACGCTGCTCAAGACGCGGTTGGTCCCGCCACCCAAGGCGAGGGTGCGCACCTATGCGACCCAATCGACGCATAAGACACTGACGTCGCTGCGCCAGGGGTCGATGATTCATGTCAACGATCAGGATTTCAAGGGCGAGGTCGAACAAAGCTTTCACGAAGCCTATATGACCCATACCTCGACCAGCCCGAACTATCAGATCATTGCCTCGCTTGATGTGGGTCGCAGACAGGTCGAACTTGAGGGTTTCGAGTTTGTCCAGCGTCAGGTCGAGGCGGCGATGTCGATGCGTCGCGCCATCTCGACCCATCCGCTTTTGCAGAAATATTTCAAAGTATTGACGGCCGGCGACATGATTCCCGAGAATCATCGCGAAAGCGGCGTGCACAGCTATTATGACCCCGAACAGGGTTGGACCGACATCTGGGATTGCTGGGAGAATGACGAATTTGTTCTCGATGCCACCCGTGTCACCTTGGCCGTGGGCGGGACCGGTTGGGACGGCGATACGTTCAAGACCGATATCCTCATGGATAAGTACGGCATCCAGATCAACAAGACTTCGCGCAATACCGTGCTTTTCATGACCAATATCGGCACCACACGGTCATCAGTCGCCTACCTGATCGAAGTGCTGGTCGAGATTGCCAAGGGGTTGGATGAATTGTTGGACGACGCCTCCATGATGGAGCGTCTGTCCTTTGACCGCCGCGTGAAAAATCTTGTGCAGGATCTGCCGCCCCTGCCGGATTTCAGCCGGTTCCATGACGCGTTCCAAAGCCCCGGCAAAACCGGCGAAGGCGATATTCGCACTGCGTTTTTCCTCAGCTATGACGAAAACAACTGTGATTATCTCGAACTTAATGGTTCGCTGAAGGAGGCGTTGGAATCGGGACGCGAAGTTGTGTCCGCCTCATTCATCATTCCCTATCCGCCGGGCTTTCCCATTCTGGTGCCGGGGCAGGTGGTCAGCAAGGAAATCCTCGCGTTCATGCGCGCACTCGATGTCAATGAAATCCATGGATACCGGTCCGATCTGGGCCTGAGAGTATTCACCAAAGAAGCACTGGAACGACAGAAAAGCAAAAAATAGCAATAGTTGAAAACCAAGGGGAGGCATCCATGCCCAAAAAGGCTCTGAACAATATCTCGGAAATCCGCCGGTTCTTTCATCGCAACGAAGACCCGATCTATTTTATTTCTGCGACAAATTTCAACCTGCTGGGCATTGATGAATGGTGCAAGAACTTCAAGTATATCTGCTACATAGATTGCTATGACGGACGCCATCCGAACGTTTTCTGCCCGTCAGAACAGCCTCATGCGGAGTTTCAGTCGATCGAGGATATCAACAATTATCTCTTGCAGCACAAAGAGGTGATTGACCTGATCAAGCGCCGCGGCGGCAAGCCGAAATTCGTCTTCCTGATGTTCGATGAGGAAACCGAACGGTTGTCGAAGGAACTGGGCGCTGATGTGTGGTTTCCCAAGGCCAAGCTGCGAACCAAATGCGACAACAAGATCGAAACGGTGCGGATCGGTAACAAGGCTGGAGTGCCGTCGGTGCCGAATGTGCTGGCCGAGGTCAAATCCTATGAAGGCTTGCAAAAGACCTGTGACAAGGCCGGGATTGGCCATGATCTGGTCCTGCAATCAGCCTTTGGCGATAGCGGTCACACGACCTTCTTCATCAAATCCGAAGCCGATTTCCGCAAGCATGAGCATGAAATCATCGGCGAGGGTGAGATCAAGATCATGAAGCGCATTGACTGCCGGGGTTCGGCGATCGAGGCGTGCTGTACGTCGGAGGGTACGATTGTCGGGCCCCTGATGACAGAACTGGTGGGGTTCAAGGAACTGACGCCCTATCGCGGCGGATGGTGCGGCAATGAGATATTGTCCACCGCTTTCCCGCCAAAGGTCCGCAACAAGGCCCGCGATCTGACGTTCAAGTTTGGTGAACAACTGCGCAAGGAAGGCTACCGCGGGTATTTTGAACTGGATTTCCTCATCGACAAGAAAACCGGCGATCTGTGGCTGGGAGAGTTGAACCCGCGCATCACCGGTGCGTCATCCATGACCAACCACGCGGCCTTTGCCCATGCCGATGCGCCGCTATTTCTGTTTCATCTGCTGGAGTTTTCCAAGGCCAAGTTCAAGCTCGATGTGGATGAGTTGAACAGCCGCTGGGCTGATCCTGAAATGATCGACAGTTGGTCGCAGATGGTAATCAAGCATACTGACGATTCCGTTGATATTATCACCCATGCCCCGCAGTCGGGTATCTACAAGATGCTGGAGGATGGCCGGGTCGTGTTTGACCGCTTTGACTATCACCGCCGCGCGGTGGAAAGTGAAAATGAAGCGTTCTTCTTGCGTATTCAGAAAGCAGGCGACTATCGCTATGAAGGCGCAGATCTGGGCATTCTCGTTACGCGCGGGCGGTCGATGACCAATGGTTTTCAGTTGAACGAACGCGCGAAGCGCTGGATTCATGGAATCAAAAGCAGCTTTCACGCCCAGCCCCTGCCGATGGCCCAGGCGGGGCCAGCCGTTGCCGACCCGGCATTCAAGATCATGTAGGGCAGAAAGACCGGCCTGATGAAAATTGTCTGGCGCGCCGTCAGTGAAGCGGAACCCGGCCCGATCTGGGCCGGGCTTTTCCGTGAATACTGGCCCTTTTACCGGCAATGGTGGCTGGGCGAAGGTGCCGATGTACGCCAGACCTATTGGAGCGGGTTTCAGGCATTAAAAAAGCACATGCCGGAATTGGTGCCGATCTATGAAGAACTTTGTACGCTGGCCGGTGGCGGCGATCTCGCCGCGCGGTTCCTGAGCTTTTATTGTCCGCCACCCTATCTGTCGGCCTGTTCACAGGCAATCTGGCCGGGGGCGGAACCGGTTCTGGTACGGAACTATGACTATGACCCACGGGCCTTTGACCGACTGGTCCTGCATACGGAGTGGCAAGGGCGCAAGGTCATGGGCACATCGGACGGGCTTTGGGGTCTGGTTGACGGTGTCAATGATGCGGGTCTGGCGCTATCGCTGACCTTTGGCGGACGCCGGGTGGTGGGTGACGGTTTTGGTGTGCCGCTGATCCTGCGCTATGTGCTGCAAACCTGCGAAACCGCTGAACAGGCGGGCAAGGCCTTGGCCCGCCTGCCCACCCATATGAGCTATAACGTTACCGTCATAGATGCCAAACGCCGATTCCTGACGGCACTCATGGCACCGGACCGCCCAACGCAGATCACCCATGCCGCCGTTGCGACAAACCATCAGGAAAGGGTCGAATGGGCATCACATGCTCGGTTTACCGGCACAGTCGAGCGCGAACGGTATCTGCTGCACCGGTTGACCCTGCATGTCGAGCCGGAAGAAAAATTTGTCGGGGCATTTCTGAAACCACCGCTTTATTCCTCGGCGTTCAGCCAAGGCTTTGGCACGCTCTATACGGCTGTCTACCGGCCCCGCCTCGGGCAGATGGAGCTTAGATGGCCAAAAGCAGCGTGGCCCTTCGATTTGCACGATTTTGTTCCCGACACGCGGGTGATTTATATTCCCGATGCACAGGAAAGCATTGCCAGGCGGGTTTGAGACGAAACGTCTCAGACACCGGCGGAATGCAGGCTTTCACTCAGTTGAACCAAAACGCGGGCAGCATCAATCGCCACGTCATTTGCGGTTTCGAACTGAAGCAGTATCAACAGATCGTTGGCCTTTTCAAATTCGTCGATCAGCCAGCTTGCATCCGCTGGCAGCGCGTCGGAATCCGCAATGTAATCGCGGAACTCATCAACGGCCTGCTGGACAGTTTCGATGAATTCCGCGTTGTCGGACAACGCGCCGGATTGGGCATTCGCCAGAATATCTTGTGTCTTTTCAAGCCAAAGTGGCCAAATTGCCGCCGTGTCAGGGGTTTTTTCGATCGACACTGCCGCTGCCGTGATGTCGGGTGAATCGACAACTGGCGCGGGTTCAGCCGGTTTGGGCGGCGCAGGTGGCGGGCTTTTCGCCTCCGGAATCAGTGGTGGGGTCGGTGCAGGTCGTGGTTGGATCACGGTCTTTGTGCCGAAGAAGGCATCAAGCTTTGCCAAGGCCGGAACAATGGTCTTGTCGATCCCGCGCCTGGCCTTTTCCAACTCGGCTTGGCGCGCTTCGACCGCAGCGATCATCACGGCATTGACCAGTTGATCCGCCCCGCTTTCTTGCCAATCACGCTCAGGGTCTGCACCCTCTCCGCGCATCGCCTGCATTGCGGCGGCCGGGGTCACGGCAATGACATCATTGAAGTTCTTTGCCCGGTCAGGGTTTACGTGCGATTCCGCAGCTTTACTGGCCAAATCCGGATGGGTCTGGACCAAAAGACTGTTGCGCAACAGCCTGCCTGGAACGCTGCGCCACGCCTCTTTTTCGGGCTCGGTTACTGGGCCTTGAATGCTGCTGCACCACAGCAGAACATCGGCAAGTCGCATCAGCGCAAAGACCGCGCGTTTGCCGTTCTCTTTGTCGCCAAGTCCTGAAATGTCGATGAGCCAAAGGTCTTTGAGAACGTCGCAATCTATTTCGACCGATACGAGGTCGGGGTTCAAATCAAAGGCAGCCTGAAGGTTGATGCCGTCAATTTCCTGATTGGCACGATCCCACCACCCGGCAATGGTCTTTTCCGTCGCGGAATGGCGCACGATTATGGCGGGCGTGCTGAAATTCCTGCGCCCGGACGGAAGCAAATCCTGGCCAATCAGCAGGTTTACGAGGCTTGATTTTCCTGATCCGGGAAACCCTGCGAAAGCGATACGAACCGGTGTTTCCAAGCGGATTCTATAGGCATAGGCCTGATCCTGCGCGCCTTCGAGCATGTCATCCACTGGCGCGTCGGGGCGTTCGACCGCCGCAATGAACGCGTTGAGGAGATCAATCTCATAATCCACGTTGGGAAGCTCAGCCATGTCTGGGCCCCCGAAATAACTGGCAAAGCTGATGAAACCCGAATTTCATTCGGCAGTACCTTCATTTGCCTGCGAGTTTTTCCAGAGCGCAACCAATGCCGGGACATTGCCACTGTCGCATACGGCAAAGACAAGCTGATCGGGTGATATGGCCAGGCTAACGGCGCTATGGCCGGTCGGTCCCTGCTGAACGATCATGCAGGGCATTCCAGCCAATTCCGCGATGTCCGTCTGCCAATCGGCGACATCCCTGACAAGCGGTGTGGCTGTTTCCTGGTCGTGGATCGGGGGTTCATTGTCGGTTCTATCGGTGACGCGCCCGTCCCGGTCCATCTGTGTTTGGGCGACGGTCAGCTTCTTGGCCCGCCCAAAAAAATCGCTCTGATCGTCGGTTTGGGCATCAGAATCCAGCGTTTCCCTGAACCATTCCCGTTCACCACAAAAATCGCGCAGTTCGGTTTCAGTTTGTCCGACCTCTTCGGCGGCAAGGTCTTCGGCAATGACGCTGGTTCCAATCGTCAACCGGCCTTCCAGATGTGCAAGCCGCGCCAGTGACTGGGCTGCATTGGCCAGCCTGCTGTCACGCGTATCTGCATCCGGCTCGGGCGTTGCGGATGGGTCCGCACCGCAATGCGTCAGCTTGAGCAACCTGCCGCTTGCCACCGTGGCCATTGCAACGGCATTAGTGTTGGCAAAGAAAGTGTAGCTGCGCGGCAATACCGTGTCGCCGATCAATTTCACAATCGTCTGAAGCCGGTCTTGCGCTGACGCGCCGTCTACCGAACGCCGCCCAGCTGTCGTGTCGGAGTCCAGGGCTTTGATCCCGGACAAGAGCGCAATGATCGCAGCGTCTAGTGCCATGCCAGCAACTCTGCACTGACATGCGCCTGGCAAGGGTTTGGCCTGATCGGGCTACATGGCATTCGCGATCGTCTCTCGGTTCGTCATTACAGCGGCCGATAGAGCATCGGTATCGGCGTTGCTGGCACACATATAGCATATTGCATGTTCAGGGAAAGTCTTTGCCTTAACAAAGACATGGGTCCGGTCGTGGCCAAAGACGAATATGCTTTTTTCATCCGTATCAACCTTGCCGGACGGATCGGCAAGCGACGGGCTTTGCATCAGCTTTGTCGCAAGCGATGCGATTCTGTCATAGAATTCCTGTGGTCGGCGGATATGGCAATGTGACGCCAAGACCAGCCCTGAATCCATATCGACGTAGCATATCGTCTCGCACCCTGGGACCGTGTCGAGCCCGGCGATCAATGCGTCTTTCAATGACATTCCGCGCCCCCAAGGTAATTATTGGGCAAGAGACCGGCCCGTTTCACCGGGACCGGCCTTTGCCGATACGCGTGGGATGCCCAGGAATTAGCCGTGCATCCGCAATGGCGATGTTTCACCTTCTTCGGCCACCATGTCAACGTCATGGGCCGGAACAGATATGACCATGCCGTTCTGATCCAGGGTCTCGATGAACCGGGTGAATGCGGCCAAGAGGTCGGGCACGGTCTCGACCGGGTTTGCGGCCAAAATATCCGCCCATATCACCGTAGCAGAAGACGGGTCGGCCATTTCCGTTTGCGGCGCATCTACATTGCCGTCCGTCGCTTCGGTATCGTCTTGGGCTTCGGCAACTTCCTCGCCGGTATAGGCCATGCCATCAGATATTTCGTCAGTGTCGTCGGTGTCTTCGCATTCGATCACCGGTTCGGGTTGCGGTGTCTGGGAAATTTCATACTTTTTAAGGTCAAGAACACCGGTTATTGCGGTGTTTTCATCTTCGTAGTCATCCTCGACAGAGGATGCCATGTCGATGATGTGTTGCGCAGGCGTGGCCGCGTCTTCGGCTGTGGGGCTTTCGGCTTCAACACCGACTTCGTTCCCGCCGTCAGGCATTTCGACCGTCCCCACGTCGTCAATGTCGCCGTCCGCGTTGGAATCTTCCAGTAATTCATCGGTTTCGGCGGCATCGTCAACGGGGTCATCACTCAGCGCAGCGGCCAATGCGTTGTCATATTCCGCATCAAGTTCGGCAGTATCAGTATCGGCACCAGAGGTGGTGCCAATCTCATCGTCGGTTTCGCTTGTGCCAATTGCGGCCACGTCATCATCGGATGCGACCGGGTCAAGCTCTGCGGAAGGTTCAATGGCCTCGTCGTCAGTTGCGGTGAGTATGTCCGCGTCCGCACCCTCGGGCCGACGGTTGCCCATACGTTCAACTCTGGCCGGTCGCACCACCGAAACTCGGGTCGGTTGAACGGCTGGTTGTGCCAGTGTGGCTTCGGCAGAGGGGGCTTCTGAATTTTTCAAAGACAATCTGGGGGTGCCGGAGGCCTGGGCCACTTCGGCCGCTATCGACTGTAGCGTCTCGATCAGGGCCTCACCGCCGCTGCTGGCCATCAGTTCGGCTTCATCCTCTACCTGGCAGGCGCGTATGGCATCGGTCGCCGAGAACATGATGATCGAGCGGAATTTGTCGCCGGTTTCCCGCTGAAGCCGTTGCTTTACCCTGCCACGGTCGCGCTCGCCCAATTTGTCAGAGCGGGTGGCCAGCAAGATGCTGTTGGCCTGCAAATGTTCTGGGATCGTCGCCCAAACACTGCGTTCGCTTTCGCGCCAGGCTTGGGTCGCGTGGGTACACCAGATCACGGCGTCCACATGTTCGACAACAGCGGCGCGGTAGTGGTCGGGTATGTTCGGATCGGAAATGCCGGGCGTGTCGATCAGGTCCATTTCCAACAGGACGTCGGCGTCGCAAAACAGTTTGATATAGCGAACCCCATGGACGGGAACCGCGTGCAGGTTTTCAATGTCAAGATCGTGGTGATTTCCCTCGATGTCCACATAATGGGCGGCGCGTTCGCCAAAGCTCATCCAGACGGGGGGCAATTGCGTAGCGGTTACTCTGGTCGGAAGCAGGTCTTCACCGAGCAAGAAATTGATCAGCGTGGTTTTGCCCGCGCTGAATTCGCCCATAAGGGCGATGCAGGGCATCCGAGGTTTCTGCGCGACGTCGGTGGCAAGGTGCGAAGGACTCTGCACCTTTTGAGAGTCGAAGCTCAGGTTGTCCATATATTCGCTCCTTATGCTGCCTCGTCTTCGAGATCCCGAAGGATTTCACCGAAGATCGATTGTGCGTTTGTGGATTGCACCGCCGCCAAAGTGTCTTTTGCTTCCGAAGTGCCCAAGTCGCCTTCCCTTTGAAGTCGGCGAATGGTTTCCTGGTGTTCATCCATGAAGGTTTTGAAGGTCGACCGGATGTTTTCCAGAACGGCCGCTGCCTGAACGTCTTCCAAGTCCTGCGCGATAGTGGCTGCCTCGGCACGGATAAGATGGGCATAGTCATTGGCAAAGGCTTCAAAGCCCCTGCGCTTTTGCCACCATGTGCGCCACCAACTGCTTTGGAGATCAAGGGCGATGGTTTTGCCCAGACCAACAGGCGGTGGCACGACCGGTGGATGCGGCGCTTCGATCTGGAAATCCGGCAGATTATCGCCCAGAACCGCACGGTAAACAGCCGCGACGCTATTGGCGGTTTCATCATAGACCTTGGAAGTCTTTGAGCGCACCGCCCTGGAAAAGTTGGAATAGGCAGCGCGCTGCAAGACACGAAGCCCTGCGGGATCATAATTCCAGGTTCCCTGTTCGCCAAACTTCTCGAGGTAGGCAATCAGAGAATCGGTGGCGCGTTTGACAAACCCCGCTTGTGCCGTATCCATTCTGGCGCGTAAATCGCTGCGAATTTCCTTGGTCAACTCTTCAATCTGCTGAGAAAACCGCTTGGCAATTTCATCAACTGCCTGAACTGGGTCGCCGCCGGGGATGTCGGCTTTGTTCCAATCACCTGTGCGCCGCGAAACCATCGTGGCGCGGGCTTCGTTGGTCAGGTTGCGGGCACTTCGGCAGACACGGGCATAGAGCCGTTGTGCGCTGCCTTCGCAGATGCGTTCACCGATTGATTGCAACAACTCGGGCAAACCCGAGGCGATCCAGGTGGCGTCAATGGCTTCCATGCGCGCCAATTCAGGCTGGCTTGCTAGGTAGGTGTCCAGGCAAGCTTTCGAGTCATCAGACACATTGTCGAATTCACCGGTAAGTGCCGCTTCGGCCCATTTGGCACTGCCGAAAATAATCGACACATCGGCGTCAATCCGGTTGGTCTTCAACGTCTTCAGAATACCGTCACGAATTTCAGGGATCTGTTCGGTCGGGGCGCTGAGTTCGTCGACCCGATTGACAAAAATGATCGTCTGCCGCTTGTCCAGAGTCGAGATGATGCGCATCAGCGCCATATCCGTCGTGGTCAGCGCTTGATGGGCCGACAGGACGACCACGCAAATCTCCGACCCGCGCAGGCTGCGGATGGTGATCTGTTCGCGCATCATGAACGTGTCGTTGACACCGGGCGTGTCGCAAAGCTGCATGGGCATAGCATAGGCCGGGACATCCAGGTAAAGATCCGCTGATTTGGTGATATCGGCGAAGCGACCGGTCTTGGCGCTCACATCGCCCATGCCGGGATCATCTCCCAGACAGACGTAACGTTCCATCAACTCGGTATCGACATAGCCGTAAGAATGACTTTGCCCCAGAAGCAATTCAAAATGCTTGCCCAGGCGCTTTTCAGTCGCCTTGCGCATGTTTTCGACCTGCTTCTGGATGTCTTGCATTTCGTACGGGGCACCGGCGCGTTCAGCCAGTTCGCCCAGACGCCCACCACCGACGACCAGATTGGACCATTCGTTTTTGTCGAAAAAGGTGAACTGCGCCTTTGTCGTGTCGGATGATGAAATATCTGCCGGTGCCTTGGTGTTGATCATCACGGTGGTCACCACCGATGTCCAGGGGTTCACATCAGATGGCAGCAAGCCGGGCGAGCCGGCCAGGACGTTGGTCAATGCGGATTTGCCGGCTTTTACCTGACCAACCAAGGTGACCTTGGCGGCGAATTCCTGCAATTTGCCGCGCAATGCCGCAGCCCGTGCGGCCGTGCGCTGATCTGACAATGAACCCAACTGTTCAAGCCGTCGCGACAGCTTGGCGAATGATTCGGTTGCCTTGGAGACTGCTTCGTTTCCGGCGGATAACAGATGTGCGTTTTGTACCATATTTCCAATTCACCCCAATTTACGCTCCCAAACACACGGGTACGGACGTGACGGCATCAAGCCGCCATTCGAGCGGCCCCCTGTAATTCCAAACGTTCAGTGGCAATGATTGCCGCTTTGGCCAGATCAATTCGCTTGACCAGGCCCACATCGTTCGAAAGTCCTCTCACGATGAAGCGTATGCTTTTGAAAACCGCCCCGTTATCCAAAGTCAGAATTGCCTCACTTCCTTGAAGTTCTTGTATTTTTTTGCCTTCCGGCAGTGGCATTTTCTTGTTGGCAAACAAATAGCTTTTCCCATCGTATTGTTTAAAGACGAAGGCCATGCCGATGCCCGGAAACAGGTTTTCGAGTTTCACGAATTCGGCCGCCAATGCCGTTTGAAGGCACCGCATGTTAAGGTTCTGGCGCCCGTCAAAGAGGCACTTGTCAGTATCCATTTCCGTCTCTTTACGCGCTACTTAGGAACCAGTGTCCTCGCTCAGCCAACATCGTTATCGGAATCGCTACGCTGAGAATGTGGCGACATCGCGTCGCGAAAGTGACCCTGTGGGTTCTTTTTGGCGCAAGCGATTGCTCTGGTTTCAGCCAACTCTCGCTGTCGCGAAAAGACCCTGTCGCCTGGGGCTTACGGCAACGTGGCCCACGCGTCATGGCCACCAACGACGCATCGGTTCTGAGCCGCCAAACACTGGTCCCGGTTGCGCCGAACGTTGCCGGGTTGAGCGAGCCTGACTGCCCCGGTCCGTTGGGCGGCTGCGGCGCAACGGTTTGTTACTATTATATATAGGCCAGTTCTGGACCTATTTTTTTGCTGACCGCCGTTCCCGTCGGAGGCAAGCGCTAGCAGGCGTATTTTCCAGGGCTTTCGGCGGTATCAAAATCGGAAACAAAAACCCAAAAGCAGGGAATTGTTACGCTTTTCCGTTATTAAGTCACGCCACTGCCCAATTTTCGCCGGGTTCAACAATGATTCTGCGCACAAGGAATTACTTCGTGATCGTGAACGAAGGCGATCTGGCTCTTACTTTGCGGGCATTTTTGGCCGCTGAATGCCAGGACATCTTCGGGCGGATCAAACGAAATGTGTATTGAGGCCGAGAGGGTTTAGGTATGGGGCAAGAGAAACTCGCAACAGCAGAGTTGCCTCTGGACAGCTTCGTGGATGAACTTGATCCCGGCACGAAGTTGATGAATGGCCAGTACACTATTACCAGATTTCTGAACAATGGCGGCTTTGGCATTACCTATCTTGCCAAAGACAGCCTTGATCGCGATGTGGTGATCAAGGAGTGTTTTCCCAATGCATTTTGCCGACGCAGCCAGACATTGGTCGCTGCGCGTTCGCGGGCGCATCAGGGTGAACTTCGCTCGGTCGTGAAACTGTTCGTTCAAGAAGCGCGGAACCTCTCAAAGCTCATTCATCCCAACATCGTTGGTGTGCATCAGGTCTTTGAAGACAATGGAACCGCCTATATGGCGATTGACTATATCAAGGGGCGCGACCTGCTTCAGCTGATCGAAGATGATAGCGTGTCGCTGCATCCTGAACATATCGTTCAAATGGCGAGAAAGATGATTTCGGCCGTTGGTTTCGTTCACGATCACAGCGTTTTGCATCGTGATATTTCGCCCGACAACATCCTTTTGACGGATACGGGCGAACCGATCTTGATCGATTTTGGAGCTGCGCGCGAACAGGCTTCCAAGAAAAGCCGTGCCTTGACCGCGCTTCGCGTCGTGAAGGACGGGTATTCGCCCCAGGAATTCTACATCGCCGGTAGCGAACAAGGCCCATGGAGTGACCTCTACGCGCTCGCCGCTACATTCTACCACCTCATCTGTGGTGAAACGCCGGTCAATGGGCAATTGCGGCTGTCGGCATTGGCCCAGGGTCAGCCCGACCCTTACATTCCGTTGGCTGGCAGGATTGCCGGTTATCCCGACGGTTTCCTTGAGGCCGTCGACAAGGCGATGCAAACCTTGCCGCGCAATCGCGTGCAAACCGCGCAAGAGTGGTTGCAGATGCTTGACCACCCATCAGATACGCCTGTTGCCGTGGGCATAAAAGCTGCCATCGACGGCGAACCCGAGGTTGCCATCGCCCGGATGATTGCTTTGGTCAAAGATACTCCGGTTGCAAAAACGGTGGAAACGCCGGTCCAAGACATCGCGGCGGCCGAGGAAAAACCAGCGCTCGCGCCCGCAGTGAAACCAGAAATTGCACACCGCTTCGCTGAGCTTACGGTCCCCTTGGACCCGGAGCCCGACGATGACGCGGGCGAAATTGACGCGAATAGGGAAAACGATCCCGATCCGGATGCGATGACAGCTTCGGAAGTGGCAGTGAAGCCGGAAGAAAAGATTGTTCCCCATCGGCCGCCAAGGCCGGTCGCCGCCACGCGGCAGGCGCAGGGCCTAGCCAAGCCTGCCCCGGCCAAGCCCTTAAAGCCCGCCAAATCGCGCGGCTATCTCTCTACGGCGACGGCGATGCTGGTGGTGATTTCGGCGGGGATTGTCTCATTTACCTATTTGGGTATGCCTGAACCCATAGCCGAGCCAGACGCGCCGATCATTCAGAAAGCGTCGGACGGAGCGGTTTCAGTCGTACCGACAGGTTCGGAAGAGCTGTCGGCGACCGAACCGGCTCATGAAATCAAAGCACCCGACGAAGATGATCTGAATTCCGTTGCATCGGAAATCAGATCGTCGACGAAAGTCACCATCTCGCCCTTGCCACGGACTAAACCGATTCCAGCACAGCCAGAGCCGGAGCTTGCAGCCGAGCCTGCGGTAGAAGTTCCGCAGATAACGGCACCGGTTGTGGCAGTGACCACTGTACCAGAGACAGCGATTGAAGTGCCCGCAAAGGTGACAATTTCGGCCAACCAGATCGGTTTCGCCAAATGGGATGTGAAACTGCCCTTTGAGGAAAGCGGCTCCCTGCGCGACGGTGTGCAGGTGGCCGTTGTGACCCGCGTTCTTCCTGAGGCGAGCGGGTCAGGTGCCGAGGCCTGGCTAAAGCCTGGTACGGAGATATTTGCCGTCAATGGCTCCAACCTTTCGATGGGCGCATCTGCGGCGTCGGCGGCCCCGGTTGATCTGACAATTGATTACGACGGGTCAGCCCGTGTGACTTTCCAATACAGAAATCCGGGCGATGAAAAACTCGCCGAAGGTTTCATTTCATCCCAAGCCGTCCGGCGAGTTGGTTTGGCCAATGGCACGGATTTTGCCATCAAGGTCATTGACGGAAAATGGCAGACAATCGTGACATCGACAGCAGAAGATGCGGTTGGCGGCTTACGCCCAGGCGACGTTCTTTTTCGGGACATCGGGCAGGATACGCTCGTCAATGCCCCGGACTCGCTTGAAAAAATCGTGACGGTCGCGGCTGGAAACAAGGCGACTGAGATAGAGTTCAGTCTGCTTAGAAACAATACGATGACTACGGTGATGATGCCGCTGGTGTCTGAATAACGAGTGTTGGGCAGTACCAAAAAACACCAAACAGGCCTGGTGGGCTTGAATTGAAATGTGACAAGGCCTGGGAAACGCAACTGCGCAGGCAACAAAGCAAAAGGTGAAGCCGTGACAAATCATAATAGCCCTTTGGCACGTTGGACAGCCAGCAAGCATACGACTGATGCCATTGGTGGTACTGCCGAGCGCGCGCCTGAAAAGCGCAAATTCATTTCGCCGCTTAGCCTGTTCGCCAGACGTCAGCAGGCGATCCCGCCCGTGGCCCAGGCACCCGGTCTTGATGAAAACGACACCGCCAATAGCCGCGATGCCGAACCGTCGCTGTCGGATCTGATGTCCAAGATCAGCGCACCCGAAGCGATTGCCGAGGCACCGCTGTTGCTGGAAACTGACGCTGATGAAGATGACTTCTCATCCGACTTGCAATTCGTTGAACTTGAGGATGACCTGGATATGAGACCGGTCGATGCGGACATCTTGACGGATGTTGCCGAGCAGTCTGAAAAATCCAATGTTGCCGAAGAGGATGTCTGGGTTGCAGAATCGGATTCTGACCTTGAGTCAGAGGAAACGCCCGATCAGGCAGAAACGGCGGCTTTGGCGAACGAGGCTGACCCTGCGCCTGTGGCTGTGGCGGTTGAGCCGGCGCCTGCCGTCGAAGAAATTCAAGACGTTCCCACACCTGTGGTTGCGCCGCCGCCGGCGCGTAACACCAGCCGTGTCAAGACAACCTTCCTGGGCTTTGAACGCTCGGATGGGCGCATTGAGGATGTGTTCGATCGGGCGCGCGACTCTGTTTCCGCCGAACGCATCATGTTCCCTGTCGGTTGGATGGTTGTCGTTGATGGGCCCGGTCGTGGCACCAGCTTTACGTTGCTGGCCGGTGTTTCGCAGATTGGCCGGGGCGAAGATCAGGCTGTGCAGCTCAATTTCGGTGATAACGGCATTTCGCGCAGCAATCATGCGGCGATCGCCTATGACGATGAAGAGCGCAAATTCTATCTTGGCCATGGCGGCAAGTCGAACATTGTCCGGCTTAACGGCAAGCCCGTTCTGAGCACGGAGCCGCTTGGAAATGGTGATCGTATCCGCATCGGTGAAACGACGCTGAGCTTTGTCGCCTTCTGTGGCGCGGATTTCAACTGGTCGGCTGACAACTGAAAGAGGGGCGGATGATGTACGATATTGCCGCAGCCGCCAGCAAGGGTCGGCGCGACTATCAGGAAGACGCGGTTGCGATCGACTTTCAGGAACATGACGGTCCCGGATTCGTCGTTCTTGCAGATGGCATGGGCGGCCATGAGGCGGGCGACGTCGCCAGCCGGATCGTGGTGTCCGAGTTCGCCGATATTCTGAAGGAACGCCTTTATGACAAACCCTATGAGGTTTCCGGCATCCCGGAAATTCTCAAACAGGCGACCATCGCCGCCAATGCGTCGATTGCATCCTATGTGGCGCGAAATCGGGATGTGGCTGGGATGGGCACCACGCTCCTGGCACCGGTCCTGGCCAACGACCACCTTTACTGGATATCGGTCGGCGATTCGCCTTTGTTCTTGTTCGATGGCGAAAATCTGCGCCAAGTGAACGAGGATCATTCGCTGGCCCCGCAGATCGACCTGATGGTCAAATCGGGCATGATGGATGCAGAAGCCGCGCGCCAGCATCCTGACCGGAATTGTCTGACATCGGTGCTGATGGGCACCGAAATCGCCAAGATTGACTATAACAAGCCACCTGTCGAACTGCGGCCCGGCAATATCGTCATCGTGTCAAGCGATGGCTTGCAGTTCCTGAGCAACGAAGAGATTCAGGACATTGTCAAGAAACACCGTGATTCCAGAAGCAGCGAATTGGTTGATGCCTTGATGCAGGCGGTGGAAGACCTTGGTGATCCCGATCAGGACAATATTTCCTTTGCGGTCATCAAGGTGAAGTAGCCAGGGGTTGTTGTCGGCCCTTTCGGTCAGGCAAGAACCTCGGACAGAACCATTCGCCCGAAATGCCACTGCCATTGACGTAGCATCGGGCTGCGGTCGCCCTAGGCGTAACCCGCATTTTCTCCTCCCGTCTCTTGCCTTGATGCGGGCTTTCGATCAAGGTTCGTCAAAACTGACCCGGAGGAAACCACAATGAAAACCCGCGCCGCCGTCGCCGTTGCCGCAGGCAAACCGCTCGAGATCATGGAGGTAAACCTCGATGGTCCAAAGGCGGGCGAGGTTCTGGTGGAAATCAAGGCCACCGGCATCTGCCATACCGATGAATTCACTCTCTCGGGTGCCGACCCGGAGGGGCTTTTCCCGGCGATCCTTGGCCATGAAGGGGCGGGCGTGGTGGTCGATGTCGGTCCCGGTGTGACCAGCCTGAAAAAGGGTGATCATGTCATTCCACTTTACACGCCGGAATGCCGGACCTGCCCGTCCTGCCTTTCACAAAAGACCAACCTCTGCACCTCGATCCGTGCGACGCAGGGGCAGGGGGTCATGCCCGACGGGACCAGCCGGTTTTCAACCCTCGATGGCGACCCGATCCTGCATTACATGGGCTGCTCGACATTTTCGAATTACACGGTGCTGCCCGAGATTGCGCTGGCCAAGGTCCGCGAAGACGCGCCCTTCGACAAGATCTGCTATATCGGCTGCGGGGTCACGACAGGGATCGGCGCGGTCATCAACACCGCCAAGGTGGAAATCGGCGCCAAGGCGGTTGTGTTCGGTTTGGGCGGGATCGGGCTTAACGTGATCCAGGGGCTGCGGCTGGCAGGCGCCGACATGATCATCGGCGTCGATCTCAATAACGACAAGAAGGCCTGGGGCGAGAAATTCGGCATGACCCATTTCGTCAATCCGAAGGATTGCGAAAACGTCGTGCAGGAAATCGTCAACCTGACGAAAACCCCCTTCGACCAGATCGGCGGGGCGGATTATTCATTCGACTGCACCGGCAATGTGAAAGTGATGCGCGATGCGCTGGAATGCACCCATAGGGGTTGGGGCCAGTCGATCATTATTGGTGTGGCTCCGGCTGGTGCGGTGATCGAAACCCGGCCTTTCCAGCTTGTCACCGGGCGGGTCTGGAAAGGCACGGCTTTCGGCGGTGCGCGGGGGCGGACGGATGTGCCGAAGATTGTCGATTGGTATATGGAAGGCAAAATCCTGATCGACCCGATGATCACCCATACATTGAAGCTCGACGAGATCAACAAGGGTTTCGATCTGATGCATGCCGGGGAATCCATCCGCTCGGTCGTGCTTTACTGAGAGGGCTCGGCTTTAATCTGGTCGCCTGATTTGTGGCGACGTGATTTTGCTTCTATGCCAAAGGGTCCTCCAGAAAAGCGTAGGACTCGCGGTTCACATCCCCGCTCCACCGCCAGAGGGCCAGCATCCCGTCGCGTCCGGTGCGGAAAGCGTGGGGCATCAGGCTCGGGTGGTGGATCATGTCGCCGGGACCGCGCTGCCGAATGTCATCGCCCGCCGTCCACAAGGCATCGCCGCAGAGGATCACATAGGTTTCATCGGCGTCATGGTTGTGCAATGCGTAGTAGGTATCGGGTTTCTGGTAATAAAGGCCCAGCCGCAGATCGGGGGCCGGGATCGGGCCATCCGGACTCATCAGCACGGCAACCGCCGACATCGCCGCCGCATCGGGGCTGAGCGGTTGGGCGATACTGTTGCCCGCCCAGGGGATGAACTGCTGCGCCGCAAGGATCGCCGCTGCTGCCGGATGGTCCGAACGCGCCAGAAGGGCGCGCAGGTCTGCGTCGACCTCGCACGGTGTCTGGGATGGAAAGGCACCGGCTTCAGTTGTCAGCGTTTCGGCAGACCGATCTGCGGCCTCTCGACCCTCGGCGCGGTAAATCGCGGCCAGATGCGCCAGCATTTCGTCCATTTCGGGTGACGGCATCCGGGGGGTCCCTCATGTCGGTGTGCAACAGGTTCAACCTTGCGCCTAAAATGCCGGATAGCTGCACCAATCACGACCACCCGGCGTCGTTTTCAATAATGAGTTGTGGCATTGCTGGGTCGTTGCCACTGGGTCAGCTTATCTCAAACCTAAGCGGGCGGACCTGCTGGAATTTACCTGTGGCCTTCAGGTTTTGCACGACAGCCGCCGGTATCACGGTATCAAGGCAAATAATCGCGATCGCGTCCGACCCAACACCGGTTCGCCCAAGGGTGAAGTTGGCGATGTTGACGCCGCTGTCCCCCAGCACCGTGCCCAGCGTGCCAATGATGCCCGGCACGTCCTCATTGGTCGTGTAAAGCATGTGCTCGCCGATCTCGGCGTCGATATTGATGCCTTTGATCTGGATGAACCTTGGTTTGCCATCCGAAAACACTGTCCCGGCAATGGATCGTTCCCGGCGGTCGGTGACGACAGTCAGTTTCATGTAGCCGTCGAACACACCGGCCTTTTCCTGCCGCGTTGTGGCAATCTTCACGCCGCGTTCCTTGGCGATGATCGGGGCCGAGACCATGTTCACATCCGGGTTGGCGGCCTTCATGATCCCGGCGATGGCCGCACAATTCAGCGCCTCAAGATTCATGTGGCTGACAGTCCCGTCATAAAGCAGGTTGATCGCCTTGATCGGCTCGTCGGTCATCTGCCCCGAAAACGCGCCCAGATGCTGGGCAAGTTTAAGCCAGGGCCCCATGACGGCGGCCTCTTCTGCCGTCACTGACGGCATGTTCAGCGCATTCTGCACGGCCCCGGTCAGCAGGTAATCTGCCATCTGCTCGGCCACCTGCAAGGCCACATTCTCCTGCGCCTCGGTCGTTGCCGCCCCAAGATGTGGGGTGACGACGACGTTTGGCAAATGGAACAGCGGGCTATCGGTCGCTGGTTCCACTTCGAACACGTCAAAGGCGGCGCCCGCGACATGGCCTGATTTCAGCGCATCGGCCAAGGCATGTTCATCGACCAGCCCGCCACGGGCGCAGTTGATGATGCGCACGCCCTTTCTGGTCTTGGCAATCGCCTCTGCCGACAGGATGTTTCGGGTCTTTTCGGTCAGCGGGACATGCAATGTGATGAAATCGGCCCGCGCCAATAACTCGTCCAGCTCCACTTTGGTCACGCCCAGGGTCTTGGCGCGTTCTTCGCTCAGAAACGGATCATAGGCCACAACCTTCATATGCAGGCCCAGCGCCCGGTTGCAGACGATGGCCCCGATATTGCCCGCGCCGATGACGCCAAGGGTCTTGTTGAACAGCTCCACTCCCATGAAGCGGTTCTTTTCCCATTTGCCCTCATGGGTAGAGGTGCTGGCCTCGGGCAATTGCCGGGCCACGGCGAACATCATGGCTATGGCGTGTTCGGCGGTGGTGACCGAATTGCCGAAAGGCGTGTTCATCACAATCACGCCCTTTTTCGAGGCCGCCGGAATATCGACATTGTCAACGCCAATCCCGGCGCGGCCGATGACCTTGAGGTTGGTGGCTGCCGCCAGCAGTTTTTCCGTGGCCTTGGTGGCCGATCGGATGGCGAGACCATCATACTGGCCGATGATCTCCAGCAGCTTTTCCTTGTCCTTGCCCAGATCGGGCAGATAATCCACTTCCACTCCCCGGTCGCGGAAAATCTGAACGGCGGTTTCGGACAGCTTGTCGGATACGAGTACCTTGGGTGCCATGATGGGCTCCTGTCTTGGGGATTTGCGAAACGCAGTCCCGGACCTGATCCGGGACCTCAACGTCAATGTCCTGAAATGCCCCAGCGCAGGTCCGGGGCTTCGGCACCTCAGGCAGCCGCCTTCAGCGCCTCGATCTCGCAGGCATAAGCCCATTCGATCCAGGGCATCAGCGCCCTGACATCCGAGGTTTCCACCGTCGAGCCGCACCAGATGCGCAATCCCGGCGGCGCATCACGGTAACTGCCTGCATCCAGCGCCACCCCTTCCGCTTCCAGCCGCTTGGCCACGGCCTTGGCAAAACTGGCGCCGTCAAAAATACGCGGATCGGTGAATTTCAGGCAAACCGACGTGGTCGATGCCGTCGCCGGATCAACCGCAAGATCGGCGATCCAGTCCTTGCCCGCGATAAAGTCGCGCACTGCGCCCGCATTGGCATTCGCCCGTGCGATCAGTCCCGGCAAGCCGCCAACAACCTGCGCCCATTTCAGCGCCACCAGATAATCCTCGACGGCCAGCATCGAGGGGGTGTTGATCGTCTCGCCCCTGAAAATGCCTTCGATCAGCTTGCCGCCCTTGGTCAGGCGGAAAATCTTCGGCAGGGGCCAGGCCGGCGTGTAGCTTTCCAGCCGCGCCACCGCCCGTGGTGAAAGGATCAGCATCCCATGCCCGCCTTCACCGCCCAGAACCTTCTGCCAACTGAACGTCACCACATCGAGCTTGTCCCAGGGCAGGTCCATCGCAAAGGCCGCCGAGGTCGCATCACAGATCGTCAGACCCGCTCGACCCGACGGAATTGCATCGCCATTGGGCAAGCGGACCCCGGACGTCGTGCCGTTCCAGGTAAAGGCCACATCGCGGTCAAAATCGACCGCAGCGAAATCGACGATCTCGCCGTATGGTGCCCTGCGCACCGTGGCGTCAATCTTCAGCTGCTTGACCACATCCGTCACCCAGCCCTCGCCGAAGGATTCCCAGGCCAGCATTTCAACCGGACGTGCCCCCAGAAGCGACCAGAGTGCCATTTCCACTGCCCCGGTATCCGACGCAGGCACGATGCCGATACGGTATCCGTCGGGCACGCCCAACACCTCGCGGGTCAGCTCAATGGCCTCGGCAAGTCTGGATTTCCCCACGCCAGCCCGATGCGACCGGCCCAAAGGCGCACCTGCCAGCATGTCCAGAGAATAACCGGGGATTTTGGCACAGGGGCCAGAGGAGAAACGCGGATTAACCGGCCGCGCAGCCGGGATCGTCGGTGTCGTCATCGTATCCTTCCAGATATCTGCCCTTCGTTGGGGAAGGGTGGCCCAACGCCGCAAATACGCCTGCCCGTCATCTGGCGCAAGCGGGAAAATTGCTCTAAGCGGCGGTTGAGACCACAAAACCGACACCACATTCCTGCCAAGGGCCTGCCCGATGTTTACCGCCACACTCCTTGCCAACCCCGTACGTGCCAATCTTGGTTGGGTGGCGGTGGAATCGCTGCGTGATGCCTGGGGCGGCGGTGAGGCACATTGGCTCAACCCCGGTATCGCCGCCGAATTCAGCCTTGCCGAAATCCCCGAAAACCGCTGGGACGTCTGGCAAGGCCTGCAAACTCTCGGGCATGATCTCGTGGTCCAACCCAGCGCTGGACGCCGGAAAAAAATGCTGCTCGCCGATATGGACAGCACCATGATCGGCCAGGAATGCATTGACGAGCTCGCTGACGTGGCGGGAAAGGGTCCCAGGGTTGCGGCCATCACCGCCCGCGCCATGAACGGAGAGCTGGATTTCGAGGCCGCTCTCATTGAACGCGTCGATCTCTTGCGCAATCTGCCCATCGCCGTTATCGCCCAGGTGCTGAAAGAGCGCATCACATATACCGTCGGCGGCCGAACCCTGATCGCGACGATGAAGGCCAATGGCGGCTATGCGGCGCTCGTTTCAGGCGGGTTTTCCGATTTCACTAGTGCTGTCGCCGCCCATCTGGGATTTGACGAACACCGCGCCAACACGCTTCTTGCCTCCTGCGGCAAACTGACCGGCGAGGTGGCCCGCCCGATCCTTGGCCGCGATGCCAAGATCGAAGCACTGGAAGAAATCAGCACCCGTCTCGGGATCAACCCGGAAGATGCCATCGCCGTCGGCGACGGTGCCAATGACCTTGGGATGCTCCACCGCGCCGGAACCGGCGTCGCGCTTCACGCCAAACCCGCCGTTGCGGCTCAATGCGATATCCGCATCAACCACGGCGATCTGACAGCGCTGCTCTATATCCAAGGCTACTCTGTCGACCAATTCGCCTGAACCGGCATCTCGCGAACGCGATCTGCCCGTTCACTTTGGAAAAATACCTCCGCCGGAGGCAAACCGCACGCAGTGCAAGAAAAAATCTGCGCGGGAACCGCGCAGTCCGCATTCTTCAAGATATCAACAGGCAAACCCGGTAGCCAGCCGCAATTCGGCGGCGGCAATGCCGCGGCGGTTCAGTTGCGGGCCGGTCAGGTATCTGGCGACAACCGGATGTACCCGGTCCAATACGCCCACACGCATCAACAGCGCCGTTATCGCCGCCTCAGAACCACGAGAGCCGCCATCGATGATCTTGACCGCGATGCCTATTTTCTTGGCCGGAACAATCGCGATGAAAACCGCTTCGGCACCGGATTTGACTGCGACCTGGCCATCCATCGCCCGCATAAACGCGGTGGAGGCGCCGGTTTCACCCGAAACCAGTTCCGGGTAAGCCGTCATTGCCCTTACCAACCGGGCAGCGGCGCGAGCCCGTGTGCCACCTTCCGGGTTGGCGGTGGCAAAGAACGCCATGGCCCTGGCAAGCCCATGAACGCTGGTGGCGAAATTCGGTGCCGAACAGCCATCGACCCCATATCCGGGCGATGCCTGACCTGTCACCTCCTCGAAGGCCGTCTTCACTGCAACCTGAACCGGGTGCGAAATATCGATGTATTCCGGCCCTGCCTTGAGATGCCGTGTCAGCGTCAGGAAACCAGAATGCTTGCCCGAGCAGTTATTGTGAATCTGGCAAGGTACGGTATCTGAACAGATCAGCCCCTTGCGCGCGGCGAAATCATCCGGCATCTGCGGACCGCAGCGCAGATCGGCCTCTGACATTCCCAGATCGGCCAGCCACCGTGCCACGCGTTCGGTATGAATGGCCGCGCCGTTGTGGCTGGCGCAGGACAGCGCGAGTTGCTCGACGCTCAGTCCCGCCGCATCTGCCGCCCCGCTTTCGATCAATGGCAGCGCCTGGATCATCTTGCATGACGAGCGTGGAAAAATCACCGCCTCCGGATCGCCCCAGGCCTCGACGATACCGCCTTCGGCATCGCAAATCACCGCATGACCCATATGGACGCTTTCCAGCATCCCGCCCCGCCAAAGCTCGATCATCGGAACTGCCGCCATGATACCCCCCTGATTGTTGCGCGATTTTCTGCCGTCGGGGCTTTCCCCACTGGACGAAATTGCGTTATGACGTGCATATCGAGTTGAAATGCGTTCGACCATGGAAAAATGCCGTCAAAGGCATTACGGAACGGACCAGAGGCAATCGGCGGCTGGAGGCTGTGGGACAGATGAAATCATCACTAATTCGCGCGACATTTGGGGCAGGTCTGGCATTGGCTGTGACGGGCAGTGCAATGGCGCAGGTATCGTCGAACCGGGTCGCGACGAAAACCGATTGGAGCGTTTTTGTTGAAGAAAGCCCCAAGGAATGCTGGAGCGTTTCCGCCCCCAAGGAAACCGTCAATACCAAGGATGGCGAAGCCGTTGCTGTCCGCCGGGGTGATATTCTGCTTTTCGTGACCTTCCGGCCCAGTTCCCCCTCGGGCGAGGTGTCCTTTACCGGTGGTTATCCCTTCGCAAGCGGATCGACGGTAGAACTGGATATCGGCGGCACCAAGTTCGATATGTTTTCCGAAGGCGAATGGGCCTGGTCGTCGGCGGACGACGATGCAAAGATCGTGGCGGCGCTCAAGGCCGGTACTTCGGCGATGATTTCGGGCCGGTCAGGGCGCGGCACAAAAACCCAGGACACCTTCTCGCTTCTGGGGGTCAGTGCCGCACTGGATGAGGCGGCAAAACGCTGCGCGGGATAATGTTCTTCGCACGTCTCTGACGCGTTGCAAGATTGCCCTGAATCAGAAGTCCAGATTTTCCACATTCAGCGCGTTTTGCTGGATGAATTCGCGCCGCGGTTCGACCACATCGCCCATTAGCTTGGTGAAAATATCGTCGGCATCGGCCACGTCATCGACCTTCACCTGCAACAGCGTCCGTGCCGACGGATCGAGCGTGGTTTCCCAAAGCTGTTCGGGGTTCATTTCGCCCAGACCCTTGTAGCGTTGCAGGCTCAGACCCTTTTCGCCTTCCTGCAAGATCGCTGTCAGCAACTCCACCGGCCCGTGGATCAACTGCTCCCTGTCCTTGCGCTGCAATCGGGCCACCGAACCGTAAACCTCCTGCAAGGCCTGGGTATGCGATGCAAGCCTGCGCGCCTCGCCGGAACGCAGCACCTGGCCGTCAAGGGTGCGGACCTCTTCCACACCCCGCAAAGATCGGGCAAACCGTAACCCGTGATCTTGTGTCGGGCGACCCAGCCAGCCGCGCTCATATTCCACGGCCACGTCGTCCAGCCGCTTGGCCACTTCATTGGCCACGCCTTGGGCATCGGCATCAATGCGACCCGCCAGCAGCGCCCCGGCAATTGCCGATTGTTCCAGGATATGCTGCGGATAATGCGTCGGGAACGCCTGTAGCACCCGGCGCACCACCCGCGCCTCCTCCACCACCCGCGTCAAATCCGCGCCGGTCAGTTCCTCACCCGACCCTAGTTTCAGCACCGCACCATCGACACCCTGCTGGATCAAGAATTCCTCCAGCGCCGCCTGATCCTTCAGATAAACCTCGGACTTGCCCCGCGCGACCTTATAAAGAGGCGGTTCGGCGATATAGAGATGTCCGTGGTCGATCAGTTCCGGCATCTGCCGGAAGAAGAAGGTCAAAAGCAACGTGCGGATATGGGCGCCGTCCACATCGGCATCGGTCATGATGATGATCTTGTGATAGCGCAGCTTGGCCAGATTGAATTCGTCGCGCCCAATACCTGCCCCCAAAGCGGTGATCAGCGTGCCGATCTGGTCCGATGACAGCATCCGGTCGAACCGCGCCCGTTCCACGTTCAAGATTTTACCGCGCAGCGGCAGCACCGCCTGATTTTGCCGGGCACGACCCTGCTTGGCTGACCCGCCGGCGCTGTCGCCCTCGACCAGGAACAGCTCGGACAGGGCCGGATCCTTTTCCTGACAGTCGGCCAGTTTTCCCGGCAGCGAGGCCACATCCATCGCCGTTTTGCGCCGCGTCAGATCGCGGGCCTTGCGGGCGGCTTCACGCGCCAGCGCCGCCTCGATGATCTTGCCGACAATGATCTTGGCTTCAGCGGGGTTTTCCTCGAACCACTCGCCCAGTTTTTCGTTGACCAGGCTTTCGACCGCCGGGCGCACCTCGGAACTGACCAGCTTGTCCTTGGTCTGGGATGAGAATTTCGGGTCCGGCACTTTCACGCTTAACACGCAGGTCAACCCTTCGCGGGCATCATCGCCGGTGAACTCCACCTTTTCCTTCTTGGCGATGCCTGAACTTTGGGCATAGCTGTTGATTGTCCGCGTCAGCGCGCCGCGGAACCCCGCCATATGGGTGCCACCATCGCGCTGGGGGATGTTGTTGGTAAAGGGCAGAACGGTTTCGTGGTAGCTGTCATTCCACCACATCGCCACTTCGACGGTGATGCCGCCCTTTTCACCCACAATGTAAATCGGCTCGGCCATCGCCGAGGTTTTCGACCGGTCGAGATAGCGCACATATTCGCGCACGCCGCCTTCGTAGAACAATTCGGTTTTCAGCGGTTCCGCCGGGCGTTCATCTTCCAGAATGATCCGCGCGCCGGAGTTCAGGAAGGCCAGTTCGCGCAACCGGTGTTCCAGCGTCTTGAAGCTGTAGTCGAGGTTGGAAAACGTCGTGAGCGAGGCCAGAAACCGCACCTCGGTGCCTTTTTCACCAGGGGCCGCATCACCGACGACCCGCAGGCTTTCAGCCGTGTCGCCGCGCACGAATTTGGCGTAATGCTCTTTGCCCTTGCGCCAGATACGCAGTTCCAGCCAATCGGACAGGGCGTTGACCACCGACACGCCCACCCCGTGCAACCCGCCCGAAACCTTGTAGCTGTTCTGGTCGAATTTGCCCCCGGCGTGAAGCTGGGTCATGATGACCTCGGCCGCCGACACGCCCTCGTCCTTATGAATATCAGTCGGGATGCCGCGGCCATTGTCACGCACGGAAACCGAGTTATCGGCATGAATTTTCACATGCACGTAGTCGGCATGGCCCGCCAGTGCCTCGTCGATACCGTTATCGACGACCTCATAGACCATATGATGCAGGCCCGAGCCGTCATCGGTATCGCCGATATACATGCCAGGCCGCTTGCGGACCGCATCCAAGCCCTTGAGAACCTTGATAGAATCCGCACCATATTCGGCCGGTTGTTGCGCGTCGTCGGTCATGCCTGCCCGTCCTTGTTATTTGACGCATTTTATAGCGTTTTCAGCAGGGGTTGTCACGTCGAAGCCACAAGATTTAGGGGTTTTGGCGGTAGCGTAGACAGCCGCTCGCCACTCAGCCAATAAAATCGTTGCAACGTCTGACTAAGGGTAGGGGCCGCGTGGCGGCTTCGCCTTGATCCCACAGGGTCTAACCTCAACTCCACAGCCAAATTTCGCTTTCAGTGAAGGGTCCTTCGACCGCACTCACACCCGGACCAACCCGATCAACCCGCCGACCAGGATCAGCAGAACCCCCGCCACCTGGTTGATCCGCACCATCGTCCGGGCATTGGCCAACCGTGCCCGCGCCCGCGCCACCAGCGCCGCCAGGATAAGATTGCCGATCAGTGGCACCGTCATCGAGACCAGCGCGATCACCGCGATATCCGGGCCAGTGACATGGCGCAGGTCGAAAAACCCCGGCAACACCCCCATATAGAACAGGATCGCCTTGGGGTTGCCCATGATCACCGCAACCCCGGCCATGAAGCCCGCCCAGCGTCCGGGCCGCGTCAACCGGCTGTCGGTCGAAATCGGCTGGGCTGCATGGCGGATCAACAGCCAGCCCATGACGGCGAAAATAGCCGCGGCCACATAGCGCATCACCGCCATGATGTGATCGACCTGATCGACCACCCAGGACAGCCCGAAAATCGCCGCCAACGGCCACAGAAAATCGCCCAGCGTCACCCCAACGGCCAGCGGCCAGGCGCTGGCAAACCCGCCCGACAATGCCCGCGCCGTCAACGCCACCCAGACCGGACCCGGCGTGATGAACAGAATGCCCAGCGCCCCGATATAGAGCAGCAGACCAGAGAGCGTCAGGGTCATGTCATTTTGCTTCCGGCAATGTCAGGCTGCCATCCTCGGCCAACGGCCAGAAGGGATTCATCGCCACTTCCCAGACATGCCCGTCCGGGTCGCTGTAATATCCCGAATAGCCGCCCCAGAATACTTTCTCGGGCCGTTTCAACGCCCCCGCCCCCGCCGTCAAAGCTGCCTCATATGCCGCGTCCACCTCATCTTGGGTCGCGAAATTCTGTGCCAGCGTCATCGCCCCGGTTTCCAGCCTCACACCGGGTCTGCCCTGATCAGCCCCAAGCGCCGTCCGTCCGAACAGCCCAAGCACCGCGCCATGCATCTGATAAAACACCACCTCATCCATAGCGGTATGGGGCCGCCATCCCAGCGCCCCATAAAATGCTTGCGACCGGGCCAGATCATCGACACCAAGGGTAATCAAGGTAACACGTTGCGGGGTCATGATATGGTCCTTTCATGAATGGACGACAGGCCAGTGGTTTCGGTCACTTCCAGGAACTGCGCGCGACCAGTCAGGCCGTCGAACAGCTCTGCGCCCGTCCCGGTCATGAAAGCCTGCGCACCCATGGCGCATATCTCATCATAGAGCGCCGTGCGGCGGTCAGCATCCAGATGCGCTGCCACCTCATCGAGCAACAGGATTGGCGGTGCCCCAAAATCCTCGGCCAAGGCACGGCCATTGGCAAGGATCAGCGAAATCAGCAGTGCCTTTTGTTCACCCGTCGAACATTGGCCCGCCGGAACGCCCTTGGCCGTATAAGCCGCCACCAGATCGGCCCGATGTGGCCCCACCAGCGTCCGGCCAGACGCCATATCCCGCGCCCGCCCCTCGGCGAATGCATCCGCCAGCGCGGCCACCCCCTCAGCATCGTTTTCCCCATCCGGTCCCGCTATGGCCAGACTGGCGGTCGGAAAGGCTGTCTCGGCCCCGTCCTGCGCTGCCGCAACCCGCGTCAGCGCCATCGCCCGGTTCGCCTGAATGGCCGCGCCCGCCTCGGCCATCTGGACCTCCAAAGCGCCGTACCAAGCGGGGTCGCGCACCATGTCCTTGAGCAGTCGGTTACGTTCGCGCATGGCTTTCTCATAACTCAGCACCGCCTCGGCATGGCCCGGTTCAAAAGAAAGCGTCATCCGGTCCAGAAACCGGCGGCGGCCATCCGCGCCTTCGACCCATAGCCGGTCCATCACCGGCACCAGCCACAACATCCGCGCGATGCGCCCCAGCGCCGCTTGTGGCGCGGCCTTGCCGTCAATCAGCACCGTTCGGGCTTGCCCCGGTTCGGCATGGGTTTCGACCTCATGGGTCTGATGCAGGCTTTCCATCTCTGCCCGCAGCTTCCACCCCAACGCCTCGGGGCGCCGTGCCAGATCCTCAGGCGATGCGCGCCGCAATCCACGGCCGGGAGACAGCAGCGACAGCGCTTCAAGAATATTGGTCTTGCCCGCGCCATTGGCCCCGAAAATGGCCACGGGCCTGCCATCGAAAGTCAGATCAGCCCGCCGATGCGACCGGAAATGCGAAAAGAACAGTGATGTGATAGCCAGTGCTGGCACGTTTTCTCGTGCCTTTCATTTTGGCACAAATACCTCCGCCGGAGGCTCCGGCGAAGCCGGATTTTCAGACGCGCATCGGCATGACGACATAGACCGCCGATGTGTCGCCACCTTCGCGCATCAACGTCGGATCGCCCGAGGAATTGAACAGGAACACCGCGTTTTCGCGGTCCACCTGGCTGGCGATTTCCAGAAGGTATTTGGCGTTGAAGCCAATTTCCAGCCGTTCATCGTTGTAGGCCACGGCCAGCTCTTCTTCGGCGGCACCCGCATCGGGGGCATTGACCGAGAGAATCAGGCGGTCTTCATCCAGTTGCAGTTTCACCGCGCGCGAGCGTTCCGAAGAAACGGTAGCCACCCGGTCCACCGCCTTGGCGAATTCGGCGGCGTCCACCTCCAGCTTACGGGTGTTGCCGGTGGGGATCACTCGCGTATAGTCAGGGAATGTGCCGTCGATGACCTTCGAGGTCAGCGTGATCACCGGCGTGGCAAAGCGAATTTTGGTTTCCGACACCGAAACCGCAATTTGCATATCGTCTTCGTCAAGTAGTTTGCGCAACTCACCAACGGTCTTGCGCGGTACGATCACGCCGGGCATGTCGGCCGCACCCTCTGGCAAGGCCGCATCAATGCGGGCCAGACGGTGACCATCGGTGGCCACGCAGCGCAGCACGGGCCCGTCTTCGCCTTTGGACACATGCATGTAGACGCCGTTCAGGTAGTACCGGGTTTCTTCCGTCGAAATGGCGAATTTCGACTTGTCGAACAGCCGCCGCAATACCGCAGCGGGAGCCGAGAAATTGGCGGCATATTCCGATGAGGCCATTACCGGAAAGTCTTCTTTCGGCAGCGTGGCCAGTGAAAAGGTCGATCTGCCGGCCTGGATCGTCAATCGGCCCGCGGCGCTATCATCGGTCAGCTGTACCAAGGCGCCATCTGGCAGTTTGCGGACAATTTCGTGCAGCATCACCGCCGAAACGGTGGTCGCGCCCGCGCGTTCCACCTGGGCCGCAGCCCGGTCAACCACCTCGATATCGAGATCGGTTGCGCGAAAACTGATACTGTCGACCTCGGCCTCAATCAGCACATTGGCCAAAATCGGAATGGTGTTGCGCCGCTCGACCACCGACTGCGCCTGACCCACCGCTTTGAGAAGCGTTGCGCGTTCGATACTGATTTTCATATCCATCCCCTCGAGGTCGCCGGGAGGGGAAAGTTATCAACTTTCTCCGCAGGCTCAAGAAATTTCGCGGAATGTCCATTGGATTGGACGGGCCGTCAAGGGCAGTTGCAGCCTCTCAAGCCTCCAAAAGCCGCTTGAGAAGCTCAATATCCTCTGCGAGCTGGCTGTCGGTGGCCCGCAATTCTTCAATCCTGCGGATACCGTGCATGATCGTAGTGTGATCGCGCCCGCCAAACCGCCGTCCGATTTCCGGCAAAGACCGTGTGGTCATATGTTTGGCCAGATACATCGCAACCTGTCTCGGACGCGCAATGGTTCGAACGCGCTTGGGGCCGATCATATCTGATAATCGGATATTGTAATGTTCCGACACTTTACGCTGAATTTCTTCAATCGTGACCTTGCGGTCTGACGCGCGCAGCACATCGGCCAGGCAATCCTGGACCAGGTCCAGGTTAATTTCGCGGCCCACGAGGCTGGCAAAAGCAAAAAGCCGCGTCAAGGCACCTTCCAGAACCCGAACATTGGTGGTGATCCGGTGGGCCAGAAACTCCAAAACACCCGTCGCAATACTCAATCCCTGATATTGTTGCGCGAAAATTTCTGCCTTTTGCTGAAGAACGCCCAGACGCAATTCATAGTCCGTGGGATGCAGATCAACAATCAGCCCGCATTGCAGTCTGCTTTTGATCCGCTCTTCGAGATCCTTGATTTCCCCCGGTGCGCGATCGCCAGAGATGACGATCTGCCTGTTCTGGTCCACAAGCGCGTTGAAGGTATGAAAAAACTCTTCTTGGGTGGAATCCTTGCCCGCAATGAATTGTACGTCGTCGACCATCAAGACGTCGACGGACCGGAACAATTCCTTGAAGTCCATGATCTGCCGTTCACGCAAAGCCTGCACGAAGCGGTACATGAATTGTTCGGCCGAGAGGTAAAGCACCTTCAACTCCGGTCGGCGGAGCCGGAGTTCATGCGCTATCGCGTGCATGAGATGGGTCTTGCCCAGCCCGACCCCGCCATAGAGAAACAGCGGGTTAAACGTGACCGGCCCCCCTTCGGCAACCCGGCGTGCGGCGGCATGGGCCAATTCGTTGGGCTTGCCCACAACAAAGCTATCAAAGGTAAAACGGTTATCAAGCGGTGCACCCGGAAGAGCATCATCAGTGGCGCGACCGTTCTGCATCGATCGGGCGCTGCGTTTGCCGCGAGGCTCGACGATTTTTTCGATTGGCACCGGCCGGGTTTGCGCCACCTGAAACTCGACACGATCGACGGCTTCTCCGGCCTTGATCAATTGCTGGCGAATCTGTTCGGCAAAATTGCGCGACACCCAGTCACGCATGAAATTGGTCGGAACATCAAAACGGGCAATACCGTTCTTCAATTCCGAAAGTTTCAGCGGCTCTATCCAAGAGGCAAAATTGTGCTTGCCCACCACATTCAAAAGATCTTCGCGTACCCGTCCCCAGGAGTCTTCATTCATTTTTTGCCCACGCCCATTACCCGTCGCACAGAGCAGCCTGTGGCGACTTTCGTCTACTGCGGCGATCCGCTCGTTCTGCGCCTCGAAAGGGCAAACGGCTAACAGGCCCGGATGAAGCATTTCCGGCCATAGCCGCCCCCAAAAGGAAGCGTGGGTCATTGGACGTGGCAACAGCAGACATGACCAACAGAACCGTTGGCCGGATTTCTGCCTCTGTAGTTTGCGCAGGCGACAACCGTGCCAACGCCACAAACAGCTCCGCAGTGCCGAGATATCGGCCCGCGTTTCGGATCTAAACGGTGTGCAGCTGCCGTCCGAACCCGAAGTTACCTTGTGTCCCCCCAAGACGATATGAATCGCAAGAAGACGCTAGCAAGCTTGATGAGACCACTGCAACCGATCTTCGTGCTTGACTCACTCTTTGGCGCAGCGAATCCGACGGCCTGTGCAAATGGATCACAGAGGTGCTGGAAATTGCCAAAATGCAAAAGGACGCAACCCGAAGGTCACGTCCCCAGACAAATCGAAATGGCTACCCTATCAGGCAGCGAGAGCTTTGACGCGGGCCGACAGGCGCGACATTTTGCGGGCAAGAAGGTTCTTGTGCAAAACGCCTTTGGTCACGCCACGTGCCATTTCCGGCTGGGCGGCGCGCAGCGCTGCGGCCGCTGATTCCTGGTTGCCCGAGGCAATTGCCTCTTCGACTTTGCGCAGGAAGGTGCGGATGCGCGAACGGCGTGCCTTGTTGACGGCAAAACGGCTCTCGTTCTGGCGGGCGCGTTTCTTGGATTGGGGCGTATTAGCCATATGTCAGTTTCCGATATCGGTGCAGGTAAATCTGAAGCCACGCTTCTAGGCCCGACTCCGCCGTAAGTCAACAAGGCTGCCACAGATTTTTGCGCTATTTGTCGCGAAACTGCGGCTCGCGCTTTTCCAGAAAGGCCTGCATGCCCTCTTTCTGATCTTCGGTCGAGAAAAGCGCATGGAAAACCCGACGCTCATAAAGAACGCCTTCGCGCAGTGTGGTTTCATAGCTGCGGTTCACGGCTTCCTTGGCCATCATCACGGCCAAGCTGGATTTTTCGGTAATCTTGCGGGCTGTGGCCATAGCTTCGGAAACCAGCTTGGCCGCCGGAACGATTCGACTGACAAGACCCGAGCGCTCTGCCTCGGCGGCGTCCATAAAACGCCCCGTCAGATGCATCTCCATTGATTTGGATTTGCCAACAAAACGGGTCAGCCGCTGCGTCCCGCCAATACCGGCGACTACGCCCAGATTTATCTCGGGCTGGCCGAACTTGGCGGTGTCAGAGGCAAGGATGAAATCGCACATCATCGCCAATTCGCAACCGCCGCCAAGCGCATAGCCGGAAACGGCGGCAATAAGCGGCTTGCGAAACCGCGCAATTGCTTCGGTAGCATCGGCAAAAAAATCTTCGCTAAAGGCATCGACAAAGCTTTTCTCCGACATTTCCTTGATGTCCGCCCCGGCGGCAAAGGCCTTTTCGGATCCGGTCAGGACCACACAGCGCACTTTGTCATTCTTGTCAGCAGCACCCAGCGCATCTGCCAGTTCGCCCATCAACTTGGTGTTGAGCGCATTAAGCGCGTCGGGGCGATTCAGTCGGATAAGGGCGACGTAATCCTGGATTTCGACGATCAGCGTTTCATAGGCCATTTGGCAGGACCTTTCAGGCTTTCTTTGCGGGCGCGACTCCTAGCATCCTTTGGGCTGGGATCAAGTCATCTTTGACAGCGAGGGCAGAAGAAGGTGGACCGGCCCGATTGCGGGATACGTTCGATGATGCCCCCACAACCCACCGTGGCGCAGGTATCGCCTTCATGGTCATAGACTTGAAACCTATGCTGAAAATAGCCCAATTCACCATCCGCCTGTCGATAGTCCCGCAGACTTGACCCCCCAGCTGAGATGGCTTCTTGCAACACATCGCGAATGATCGGCACCAGGCTGGAAATGCGTTTTGCAGAAATTTGCCCGGCCTTGCGGCGCGGATCGATTCTAGCCCGATAAAGCACTTCGCAAACATAGATATTGCCCAATCCGGCGACCAGTCGTTGATCCAGCAGGGCCGATTTGATTGGCATCGTGCGACCGGACAGACGCTTTGACAAATAATCTTCGTGGAAGTCATTGCCCAAGGGTTCGGGTCCGATATCGCAAAGCAACCAATGGGATTCAGCCTCGGCAGTGGCCACAAGGTCCATCGCCCCAAATCGCCGCGCATCGTTGAAGGTTATGCGCGCGCCGCCCGACATATCCAGAACGACATGGTCATGTTTTGCCGGTGCCGGGTGATTATGGTGAAACACACCCATCATTTGCCCCGAAATCAGCATTCGCCCCGACATGCCCAGATGAATCAGCAGCGTTTCACCCGTCGACAGATCAGCAAGGATGTATTTCGACCGCCGCCGCAACCGATCTACCCGCGCGCCCGTCAGACGTTCGGCCATCCGATCAGGGAACGGAAAACGCAGATCGGGCCGCCGGATATCGGCCTTTTCAATGACATGGCCTTCCATTGCCGGGACCAGCCCCGCGCGGACAGTTTCGACTTCGGGAAGCTCTGGCATCTGGTCCTCGGACATTTGCGCCGCATTGTCTTGTCGGCCAAGGCTTCTATAAGGAGGTGGAGTTTAGGCAAACGGCAAGGCCCGATGAGCGAGCAGCACCAAAGAACCACCCATTTCGGCTTTCGGACCGTGGCCGAGGATGACAAGGCCGGAATGGTCCATGGCGTCTTTTCACGCGTGGCCAATCGGTATGACGTGATGAATGACGTGATGTCGGTTGGGGTTCACCGGCTCTGGAAAGATGCGATGATGGATTGGTTGGCCCCAAGACCGGGGCAAGCCTTGCTGGACGTGGCCGGCGGAACGGGTGACATTGCCTTCCGGTTCCTGAATCGGGCGCCGGATGCCAGGGCTGTCGTGCTCGATATGACGGAATCTATGCTGATCGAAGGGCGAAAGCGGGCCGAAGGCGATGATCTGGTCGACCGGCTTGACTGGGTCGTCGGCGATGCCATGGCCCTGCCTTTCGCGGATAACAGTTTTGACGTCTATACGATCAGTTTTGGCATTCGCAATGTGACCCGCATCGCCGATGCCCTGACCGAGGCATTTCGGGTTCTGAAACCGGGCGGGCGGTTGATGGTTCTGGAATTCAGCCAGTTGCCCAACCCGGCGATGCAATGGGCTTACGACCGCTATTCCTTCAACGTCATCCCGGTGATGGGGCAGATCGTGGCCGGAGATCGCGACAGTTATCAATATCTGGTCGAATCGATCCGCAAGTTTCCAGATCAGGAGGCCTTCGCCGCGATGATCCGGCAGGCGGGCTTTGAACAGGTCAAATACCGCAATTTGACCCTGGGCGTCGCCGCCCTGCATTCGGGGTGGAAAATCTAGGTGCGGGGGCCACATAACATCTGGCGGCTGGCCCGAACCGGGGCGACCTTTGAACGCACCGGCGCGATGAAGATCGCGCTTGAGGCGATGGATGTGCCACCGCGGTTGCGGTTGGCTGCGCGGATCTTTGGCTGGCCGTTCAAATGGCTTGGCTACCGGGGCGATCCGGCATTGCCGCCGGTTACACGGGCGCTGACAGCGCTGGGTCCGGCCTATATCAAATTCGGCCAGGTTCTTTCGACCCGCCCCGATGTTGTGGGCGACGAACTGTCGGATCAGTTGCGGGTACTGCAAGACAAGCTGCCGCCCTTTCCGACCGATGTCGCGAAGGCGACCGTAGAGGCAGAGCTTGGTCAGCCGGTAGATACGCTTTTTTCGGAGTTTTCCGAACCTGTCGCGGCGGCCTCAATCGCGCAGGTCCACCGCGCCCGCGTGGCCGAAACCGGCGATGATGTCGCGGTCAAGGTTCTTCGCCCCGGTATCGAGCGGGCATTTCGCAGAGATATAGATGCCTTTCACTTTGCGGCTGGGTTGATCGAATTTCTGTCGCCGGCGTCGCGTCGGTTGCGGCCATCCGAGGTGATCCGACATTTCGAAGGCGTGGTCTTGGGCGAGCTGGATTTGCGTCTTGAAAGCTCGGCTGCATCCGAATTCGCGTCCAACACGGAAAAGGATGCCGGATTTCAGGTTCCAAAACCCTATTGGCACTTGTCCTCGCGTCGGGTGATGACACTGGGCTGGGCCGAAGGCATTCCTTTGGGCGATGTCGCGGCAATCCGCGCGGCCGGGCATGATTGCGAGGCGCTGGGCGCGCGGGTCTTGCAGCTTTTCCTGAGCCACGCATTGCGCGATGGCTATTTCCACGCGGACATGCATCAGGGCAACCTCAAGATCGCGGCCAATGGCGATATCATCGCCTATGATTTCGGCATCATGGGCCAGATCGACGAATATACCCGCCGGGTCTATGCCGAGATTCTGATGGGGTTCATCAAACGTGATTACCGACGCGTCGCCGAGGTTCATTTCGAGGCGGGCTATGTGCCGCGCGACCGCGATATCGACGAATTTTCCAGGGCGCTGCGCGCGGTGGGCGAGCCTATTTTCGGGATGAATGCGACGCAGATTTCCATGGCAAAGCTGTTGGCCTATCTCTTTGAGGTGACCGAACGCTTCGGTATGGAAACCCGGACCGAACTGATCTTGTTACAGCGCACGATGGTCGTGGTCGAAGGCGTTGCACGATCGCTCAGCGAACATGTCAATATCTGGCAGGTCGCGGGGCCGGTGGTCGAAACCTATATCAAGCAGAATATCGGCCCACAGGCGCTGCTGCGCGATCTTTTTCGCACCGTACGCGTGCTTGGGCGGTTTGGCCCCCGGTTGCCGCAACTGGCCAAAGGGCTGTTGATCAGGCAGAATGAAGCCCCCGCAACACCGTCACGAAAGTCACATTGGATTTCGGTTGGGCTGGTTTTGTTTGGGGCTGGGCTCGCTGCCGGTGCATTTGTGTTTGGGCAGAATTTCTAAAGTGCTTGGGCGTTTATCCGGCTTATCCGATCAACGCCGAACCGTTTTTAGCGTCAAGGTATTGAACTGCCGCGCAGCGATGTGATCTGTGCGGGCGTCACTTCAGCACCGCTTTCCATGACCAGAACTGCGCCGTCCACGCCGCTGCGAACCTCTGCGATGCGACCGAAAGCCTCGACGGAACTGGTCCCGATCAATTCCCCGGCGCTGTAACTTTCGAGCCTGAACGAATAGGCCCCCGGTGCGAGCGCGTTGCCAGCCGTATCAGTGCCCGCCCATGTCAGCGGGTCTGAGGTCAAGGGAACCTGCGCCCGCGCCACTTCACGGTTCTGGGCATCATAAGTAACCAGGACTGCCTGATCAGCATCGAGTGCCGGTGTCGGGAACAGTGTGAGCGGCATTGAACTGAACATGACGGGCGCATCCACCCGTGCCTCCATCCCGACCCATGTGGCAAGCTGTGCCATCCCGGTAAGACCCATCTGCGCGGAAAGTGATTCCAGGAGCTGGTTGGTCTTGACCTGCTGTTCAACGCCGGAAAAGGTGGCGAGTTGCGACGCATAGTCAGTTGAATCGATTGGGTTCAGCGGGTCCTGATTTTGCATCTGTGTGGTCAGCATCACCAAAAAAGTCTGGAAATCGCTTTCTATCAGCGTGCCGGATGAGGCGGCGGATTGTCCGCCTTGGGATGTGGAGCCGGGTGTTATGGCAGCGATCGCATCCATGTGGGTTTCCTTTCACATACGCAGGTCGAGACCAGCGTTGGCGGCACGGGTTGTCGATGTCAAAGACGACTCGATTGGTTGATCAAGCCCAGGCGTTTGGTTTGCCGCTTCACCGCTTTCCGCGGCAATGGCAGGCCTTTGCGGGCGTTGCTCCTGATCGTGTGCGAAGCTGAAATTGAGATCGTCGAAACCCATATCGCGGAAATCCTGGGCCAGAGAGTCGATATGACGGCGCAAAAGGTCCAGTGTTTCGGGTCGATCCGCCTGAATGGCCATGTTCAGGTTGCCGTCATGAGTGGCAAGGGTCATGCGCACGCGGCCCAACTCGTCTGGCGAAAGGGTTACTTCGACGGGCCGGTCGGTGAAATGGGATGCCGCGTGGGCCAAAACGCGACCAAGGTCATCAGGCAGGGCCAATGTGGGGCTGCTGACCCTGATGGGGCCCGGCGAAATATGCGCCGTGGGATGCCCGCCTAGCCCTTGCAGGCTTGGCATTGTGACCATCTGCTCAGGGTTGTCGTTTACCGGCAACGTCACCTGAACTGAGGGGTCTGAACCCATCGAGTTTGCACCCGAGGCCTCGTTTGCTGGCTTGATGACGCTGGCTGGTGCCGTTTGCGCCTGGTTCGATCGGACTTGGATTGGTTGAGGTTCTTTGCCTATGTGCCCAGCCGACCCACTGCCACTTTGATCCGAATAGTGCTTTTGGGGCGATTGCGGCACCGACTGCACGGGGTCCACATCTAAATCGACCCCGCTCAGATTGTCCTTCGTAAGGTTCTCAGTCATTCGCGATGTCGTCTGCACCGAAGGCCCTGCGTCATGTCCCCGATCAGGGAACGCATGTGCCAAGGCCGTCCGATCCGCAACCAAACCGCGCCCATCCGCTGCTGGTTTGGGTTCGGTTGCCGAATACGCAACTTTTTTTTCAATTTCCGGAGATTCATGCGGCGTCGCAAATTGCGGTATTTGCCGCGCTTCGACCTGGCCGTTCCTGACACCGAATTGCCGTGCTGCGGCATCGTCGCCTGAATTTATTGGGGCCTGGGGCTTGGGGGTGATCGGTCGTAGGCTATCCGACTCGCTGATTTCTGGATCGGTTGAAAAGCCGACAGTTGGCGGCGGCATTGCCATGCGATCATTTTCACGCGCGCCTGAAGTTTCGGGTGTTGCAGGTGCCGCGCTACTGGGCGGAACTGTCAAAGCATCGTGGGTGCTGGTCGCGACGGCTGACGGCGAAGACTCTATTGGCAAGGCCGTCATGTCGGAACTTGTTCGATCAAATGCGATTGGCGCAGCCGAGGTTTGAATAGCCGGACTCGTGTTTGCCGGCTTGGTGCCGAAGTCTGTTGGCGAAATGCCAGCGTCAGGCGTCGCGGAACCCATGGCGGTGCCGCCCTCAACCGGATTCTTCGCAGAAGATGTGTGGAGTTGAATCAATTCCGCCGCTGGCAACAAACCCTGCAATGAATTCGGTGGACTGTCTGTTTTTTTGTCACGGCCAATGCTGAATTTGCCCGCTGGCGTGCCGACAACCGCCGCCTCACTGTCACCGATGTCCAGAATCCCCATCGGACCCAATGTGCAAACCGGCCGGATCGGCGGTTTCACAAAGGGCTTGCCCACTCTCTCCGGCGATGTGGCAACAAAAACGGGTGCCGCCGTCTCAACAGCTTGGTCGGGGGGAGCCACTTCGTCGCTTATCATCTTTGCGGCAGGATGCAGATCAATCCTGTCGGTTCCATTATCACTAGGAATCATCTCTAACACGGCAGAAAACATCGCAGATGTTTCGGTCGTTGCCGCAGATTTACGATCCCCGGAGAATGGTTTGGATTGGCCGATTTCTACAAATGCAACGGTGTTCATGATACCCACGACTTCTGCCTGTGTCGCTGCCAACATGTCAGACGAAGGTTACCGCATCTTTACCCTCATCGGTGAATAGTCGGGAAATTCAAGTCAACTGGAGGCATCCGGAAATGGCCCAAATTCTACCCACCGCCAGCCTGCAACATTCGTTGGTGGCCAAAACGGATGATCCATTGCGGGTTGCCACAGACGCGCTTGAAACCGAATTCCTGACCGAAATGCTGAAGCCAGCAGGCTTGGGAAAACCCAGTGAGGATTTTGGCGGCGGCGTTGGCGAAGAACAATTTTCGTCGTTTCTGCGGCGCGAACAGGCCACCGAAATGGTCAGGCATGGCGGCATCGGCCTTTCCGAAAGCATTTTTGAAGCTCTGAAAAGGAGATCGCGCGATGGCGGCTGACAGAATATTCCAAGAACTTGACGCGCTGCTTGGCGCAGAGCGCAGGACGATTCGTACCGGGGTATTTGCTGGCCTCGCAACAATTGTAACTCAGAAAACCGCGTTGCTGAATCGACTTGAACGCGAACTGAACCCAAAGGACTTCCGGCAGCTTGCGGCGGCAAAGAAGCATTTTGACGCAAATCAGCGGCTTCTGAAGGCAGCGTTGAGAGGTATTGAGGCTGCGCGGTCGCGCGTCGTTGCGATCAAGACCGCCAGCGCCAGCCTGAATACCTATGACAGCCACGGGCGAGCCCAATCGATCCTAACCATGTCCAGTGCAATCGAACGGCACGCGTGAAATTTGCGCGGATTTACATCGATATCGACGCAATGAAGTTCAGACATTAGCGAAACTTTAGCTGTTGGCCGACATCGTCCAATTTGCATCCTCCACTGGATGGCGCGAAGCCGGATGAGAAACCGGCGATCGCATCGGTCAGAATGCCTTGGTCGCCGTCGATTGACGGCATGTGAAACCCGACGCAAAGCGTCGATCCATCGAAGGACGAACAATGTCTAGTATTCTCACCAACACCAGCGCCATGGTCGCGCTGCAAACCCTGCGTGGCATCAACACCAATCTCGCCAAGACCCAGGACGAAATCTCCACCGGAAAGATGGTCGGTTCGGCCAAGGATAACGC
>JBATDH010000178.1:0-7259 GCA_049663365.1 Albidovulum sp.
CGTTGCAACCTGTGGTCGCGGGTGTGGGCGCGACAATGGCGGTACTGAATGCGGATGGAACCGGTGATATGGCCGACCGCGCACGGCAGATGCCCGAAGGTTTCATGCCAGTGGATCGGGGGCCGGACGATCTGGCCGGATTGCTTTACACCTCTGGGACGACCGGTAGGTCGAAAGGAGCCATGCTCAGCCACGACAATCTAATGTCGAATGCGCAGGTACTGACCGATTGCTGGCAATTCACCGAAAAGGACGTGCTGCTGCACGCGTTGCCGGTTTTTCACACGCACGGGCTTTTCGTGGCCACCAATGTGGCCTTGTTGGCCGGGTGTTCGGTGATCTTCCTGCCGAAATTTGAAACCGAAGAGGTGATCCGGCACCTGCCCGATGCGACGGCGATGATGGGGGTGCCGACCTTTTACACGCGGCTTTTGGAGGATACGCGCCTGAACCACAAACTGGTTGAGGGCATACGTCTTTTCGTGTCCGGCTCTGCGCCATTGCTGGCGGATACGCACCATCAGTGGCAGGCGCGCACCGGGCACAAGATACTGGAACGCTACGGGATGACCGAAACCAACATGAACACGTCAAACCCCTATGACGGGGACCGACGTGCCGGAACTGTCGGACAACCCTTGCCGGGGGTCGAGCTGAAAATCTGTGATGCGCAGGGGCAGGAATTGCCCAAAGGCGAGATCGGCACCATCGAAGTGCGCGGGCCGAATGTGTTCAAGGGCTATTGGAACATGCCGGAAAAAACCCGCGAAGAACTGCGCCCCAGTGGTTTCTTTGTCACCGGTGATCTAGGGCGGATGGATGATGCGGACTACGTGACCATCGTGGGCCGCAACAAGGATATGATCATTTCCGGCGGGTTCAACATATATCCAAAGGAAGTGGAACTGGTGCTGGATGCGCTGCCGGATGTGCTGGAATCCGCCGTCATCGGTGTGCCGCATCCTGATTTTGGCGAGGTGGTTGTGGCCGTCATTGTTCCGGCCCCCGGTGCCATACCTGACCCGAAGGCCATCATAGAGGGGCTTGGCCAACAACTGGCCCGTTTCAAGCAACCCAAGCATATCGAACTTAGCGATGAACTGCCCCGCAACACGATGGGCAAGGTTCAAAAGAACGTCTTGCGCGACGGATTGCGGGGGCTATTCACGGCCTGATCGTCGCTCCTGCGGTCACGACAAGGGAAACGCGTGTTGCCTTCTCAGCGGCCGACGCTTGAATAGGCGGTAAAGCCTGCGGCCTTCGCATCCTTTTCGGAATAGACATTGCGCAGATCGGCCATACGGGCTGTGGTCATGGATTTGGCTATTCGTCCCAGATCGAGCGCGCGGAATTCGTTCCACTCGGTCAGGATCACCACGATATCGGCATTTTCCGCCGCCGCATAGGCATCGTCCTTCCAGCACACGCCGGGAAGAAGATGTTCGCCTTCGCGCTGGCCCTGCGGGTCAACCACCCGTACTTTCGCGCCCCCGCCCACAAGTGCGGGGACAATGGTCAGCGATGGCGCGTCGCGCATGTCGTCGGTATTGGGTTTGAAGGTGACGCCCAGCACCGCCACCGTCTTGCCATTGACTGACCCGTCACAGAGGTCGAGCACCTTTTCAACCATGCGCCGCTTGATCTCTTCATTGACCTTGATGACCGTCTCGACGATCTGCATGGGGGCGGCAAATTCCTGACCGATCCGGGCAAGGGCCTGGGTATCCTTGGGAAAACATGACCCGCCATAGCCGGGACCGGCGTGAAGAAACTTGTTGCCGATGCGCCCGTCAAGACCCATGCCCTTGGAAACCTGTTTCACATCGGCACCGACCTTTTCACAAAGGCGCGCCACTTCGTTGATGAAGGTGATCTTGGTCGCAAGAAAGGCGTTGGCCGCGTATTTGATCATCTCGGCGGTTTCGAGATCGGTGTAGAGGATCGGGAAATCGCGCAAGAACAAGGGCCGGTAAACCTCGCCCATGACCTCGCGGGCGCGCTCGGATGTGGTGCCCACAACCACACGATCAGGGCGCATGAAATCGTCGATGGCCGCCCCTTCGCGCAGGAATTCCGGGTTTGAGGCGACGTCGAAATCGGCATCCGGTGCCGCGTTTTTGATGGCTTTGGCGACGGCGGCGTTGGTGCCGACCGGAACGGTCGATTTGGTGACAACGACGGCATAGCCCGTGAGCGCCCGGCCGATTTCCTCGGCGGCGGCCATGACATAGGTCAGATCGGCATGGCCGTCACCGCGCCGCGTGGGTGTTCCGACGGCGATAAAGACGGCATCGGCATCCTTGACAGCGGCTTTGAGATCGCCGGTGAAATCCAACCGGCCCGCGGCGACATTCTTGGCCATCAGCGCATCAAGACCCGGTTCATAGATCGGCACCTGACCTTTGAGCAGCATGTCAACCTTGCGCGGATCCTTGTCGACGCAAATCACATCATGGCCAAAGTCCGAAAAACAGACCCCTGAAACCAGACCGACATAGCCGGTTCCGATCATAGCAATTTTCATCAATCAATCCTCAATGAATCGGTCCGCCTTTGATCTGATTCAGAAGAAAGACAAACCGTCGTAAATACTTGGGCCGACATGGAACGAACCACCATTTGCTGTCAACGGGTTCACGCCGATCAGGTGTCCGTATGCCCCATTATCGCCAATGTTCTGTGCACAGTAGTCACAAATCAACGGGCTTGTGTCCGATCCAGAAAGGCGGTGGTGAGGGGCATGTCCGGTCAAATCAGAGCAATTCTGGCGATTGCGGTCATGGTTCTGGGCACGGTGCAGGCGGCGGCCTGTTCGCGCCCTTCCGTGTCTGGTGCCGAGGCGGCAATTGCATCACCTGCTCGGATCAACCAAACACTCATCGACGCGGCCATTCGTGCGGAAGTCAATTATCACCGTTGCAAGGCCGGATTGCCGTCGCTGGACGCCTCCGGCGGGTTGGCCCGCGTTGCTGGCACCCATGCAAAATGGATGGCGCGGGCGCGCAGCCTGTCGCACAAATCCACCACAGCCGGGCAAGCCACGGCGATGGCGCGACTCAGGTCGTCGGGCGTCAGGTTTCGTGCCGGATCGGAAAACATCGGCTATCTCGCCCGGTTCCGGATCGACGGGCTATCCTTCAAGATCAAGAACGCCGCGACCTGTGAATTCGCAACCGCTTCGGGGCAAAGGCTGGGCGCGCATAGCTATGCGACACTGGCACAGAAGATCGTCGAGCTTTGGATGAACTCCCAAGCCCACAGGCGCAACATTCTTGACCGGAAGGTGCGCAAGGTCGGTTCCGGTGCCGGGTTTGATGCGAAGGCACCCTATTGCGGATCATTCTACGTTTCGCAGACTTTTGCGGGCTGAGCCCCGCATTAATCCCCAACCTCAACGCGTGTTTTTCCTTCCCTGGTTGAAACGTCTGGCATGTGTTCCTGTCGAGAAAACAGAAATGCCCCGACGTTGGAAGGCAGTCAGGATGATCATTCCGCAACACATTTCGGCGGCTTGTCGCCAAAGAAATGGATTTTTCCTTTTCTTTAAGGGTAGTTTGTGTTTGTGTTTTCTGCGAAGCTGTCGACAATTGACGGCTTGTTGCGGTTAGAGCGGAGAAATGAAATGAAAAAAATTGCTACTCTCGCGGTGGTGCTGGGCCTGACGGCCGGTGCTGCTGTTGCTGGCGGTTATTCGGCCCCGATGGTTGAAGGCACACCTATGGTTGCTGAAGGCGCAAGCTCTTCGGGCGGCGGGTTGATCGTTCCGGTGATCCTACTGCTTGGTATTGCGGCTGCGGCGTCCTCGGGCACCTGATACCGGAATTGGATTCGGTTTGACGAATTCAATCTGATATGAGTGAAAAAAGGGTCAGGCAAGAATATTGCCTGACCCTTTTCGTTTGATCCACTTTGCCGCGTTGAAGGCAAAACGCCTGTGTCAGGCCAGCATCGCCATCGGATTTTCAAGATTGTCGACGATGGCTTTCAGCAATTCGGCCCCCAGTGCCCCGTCGATGACCCGGTGGTCGACCGACAGGGTCACAGACATAACCGTCGCGACACCGATTTCGCCATTGTCCAGAACCACCGGTTTTTTGACCCCGGCGCCCACCGCCAGAATGCCGCCATGGGGTGGGTTGATGACGGCGTCGAAATTGTCGATCCCGAACATCCCGAGGTTGGAAATCGCGAAACTGCCGCCCTGATATTCATGGGGGGCGAGTTTGCGGTTCCTTGCGCGCGATGCGAGGTCTTTCATCTCTGCCGACAGGGCCGAGAGCGACTTTTGGTCGGCATCCTTCAGGACCGGGGTGAAAAGCCCACCCTCGATGGCGACGGCCACGGCCACGTCCGATGGTTTCAGCTTGAAAATCCGGTCACCTGCCCAGACGGCATTGGCATCCGGCACAGATTGCAGCGCCAGCGCACAGGCCTTGATAATGAAATCATTGACCGAGAGTTTGACCCCGCGCGCCTCAAGCTGCTTGTTCAGGTCGCCCCGGAACTTCATCAGCGCGTCAAGCTTGATGTCGCGGCGCAGGTAGAAATGCGGGATGGTCTGTTTGGCTTCGGTCAGGCGCGCGGCGATGGTCTTGCGCATCCCGTCAAGCGATATTTCCTCATATTCGCGGCCCTCGTACATCTTGGCCACGGTGCTGGCGGCCATGCCGGTTGCCAAGGCTTGTGCCGCCGGGGCGCTGGCCGGGGCAGCGGCTGCTGTTTTGGGCGCGGACGAAGCCGCCTCCACATCCGCTTTGACGATGCGCCCATGCGGGCCAGAGCCGGTCAGCGTGGCGATGTCCACGCCCTTTTCCTTGGCCAGACGGCGGGCAAGGGGTGAGGCGAGGACGCGTGTGCCGGATTGGGTGGGTGCGGTTGAACTGACAGGTTGAGGCCCCGGCGTGGGGGCAGGGGCTGCGGCAGTTGGGGCTGACTTTGCCGCAGATTCAGCCTTTGCAGGAGCCTCGGCCTTGGCCGCCGGGGCGGCATCGGCGCTTTCGCCTTCCTCGACCATCACGGCGATGGGGGTGTTCACTTTCACCCCCGACGTTCCCTCGGCCACGAGGATTTTGCCGACGATCCCCTCATCGACGGCCTCGAATTCCATTGTGGCCTTGTCGGTTTCGATCTCGGCCAGAATGTCGCCGGACGCGACCGTATCGCCTTCCTTGACCAGCCATTTGGCCAAGGTGCCTTCCTCCATCGTGGGTGAAAGGGCGGGCATCAGAATTTCAGTTGCCATGATCCGTTCTCCTCAGCGATAAGTGACTTTTTTGACCGCCGCGACCACCTCGTCGGGGGTGATCAGCGCCAGTTTTTCAAGGTTGGCCGCATAGGGCATCGGCACGTCCTTACCAGTGCAGGTGATCACCGGGGCGTCGAGGTAATCGAAGGCCTCCTGCATGATCACCGAGGAAATATAGCTGCCGATGGAGCCCACGGGCCAGCCTTCCTCGACTGTGACGCAGCGATTGGTTTTCATCACCGATTTGATCACTGTGGCGGTGTCCATCGGGCGCAACGTCCGCAGGTCGATGACCTCGGCGCTGATCCCGTCCTTGGCCAGCTTTTCCGCCGCTTCCAGCGCGTGGGCCACCCCGATACCGAAGCTGACCAGCGTCACGTCGCTGCCTTCGCGCCAGATCGTGGCCTTGCCGAAGGGAATGGTGAAATCATCCATATCCGGCACCTCGAAAGACCGGCCATAAAGGATTTCGTTCTCCAGAAAGATCACCGGATTCGGGTCACGGATGGCCGATTTCAGCAGTCCTTTGGCATCGGCCGCCGAATAGGGCATCACCACGCGCAACCCCGGCACCATCGCGTACCAGGCGGCATAATCCTGACTGTGTTGGGCACCGACGCGGGCGGCCGCGCCATTGGGGCCGCGGAAAACGATTGGGCAGCCCATCTGCCCGCCGGACATGTAAAGCGTCTTGGCGGCCGAGTTGATGATGTGGTCGATCGCCTGCATGGCGAAGTTGAAGGTCATGAATTCGACGATGGGCCTTAACCCGCCAAAGGCTGACCCTACCGCGATCCCGGCAAAACCATGTTCGGTGATCGGCGTGTCGATCACCCGCTTGTCGCCGAACGTATCGAGCAACCCCTGGCTGATCTTGTAGGCACCCTGATATTCGCCGACCTCTTCACCCATGAGATAGACGTCCTCGTCGCGGGTCATTTCCTCGGACATGGCTTCGCGCAGGGCTTCGCGGACGGTCATGGTTTTCATCGCCGTCCCTTCGGGCCAGTCGGGCGAGGCATCGGGTGTGGGCGCTGACGGTGCAGGAGCACTCGCGGGCGCTTCTTCGGTCTTGGCCGCTGCCGGTGCCTTCTCGGCTTTGGCCACCGCGATGTCGTCGGTACTTTCGCCTTCTTCGACCAGCACGGCGATGGGCGTGTTCACTTTCACATTCGCGGTGCCCTCGGTCACCAGGATTTTGCCGACGATGCCTTCATCGACCGCCTCGAATTCCATCGTCGCCTTGTCGGTCTCGATTTCGGCCAGTATCTGGCCCGACGATACGCTATCGCCTTCCTTGACCAGCCATTTCGCCAATGTGCCTTCTTCCATCGTCGGCGACAGGGCGGGCATAAGAATTTCGGTTGCCATATCGTTGTCCCCTCTCAGGCGTTCTGTGGCGCCACATCGGCGTAAATGTCGGTCCAAAGCTCTTCGAGCGCGGGCTCGGGGCTTTCTTTGGCGAATTCGGCGGCCTCGTTGACGATGACCTTGATTTCCTTGTCGATAGCCTTGAGGTCATCGTCGGTTGCATGTTTGCCCTGAAGCAGCAATTCGCGCACATGCTCGATCGCGTCGCGCTCTTCGCGCATTTTCTGCACCTCCTCTCGGGTCCGGTACTTTGCCGGGTCCGACATGGAGTGGCCACGATAGCGATAGGTCTTGATCTCGAGGATATACGGCCCGTCCCCCGAGCGGCAATGGGCAACGGCTTTTTCGCTCGCCGTCTTTACGGCCAGCACATCCATCCCGTCGACGATTTCGCCGGGAATGCCGAAGGCTTCGCCGCGGGTGTGGAGATCGGGCGTGGAGGTGGAGCGTTTCTGTGCCGTGCCCATCGCATATTGATTGTTCTCTATGACGAAAATGACGGGCAGCTTCCACAATGCGGCCATGTTGAAGGTTTCGTAAATCTGGCCCTGATTGGCTGCCCCATCGCCGAAATAGGCAAATGTCACGCGGCCATTGCCCTTGTACTTGTCGGCGAAGGCCAGTCCGGCACCCAGCGGCACCT
>JBATDH010000179.1:0-7463 GCA_049663365.1 Albidovulum sp.
GGCGAGATCCATACCGATTGGCGCGACGAGATCATGGCCGAGGCCAAAGGGTTGGCTGTGGTCTTTTCCGCGCCGGTGACGGATCATGCCGCATCAGATGATTGCGGTGTGGCGATACTGGGCGGGGAACCGGACAAGGTCTGGCACGACCGCAAGGGGGCGATGGTCAACGCCATCCGCACCCGCAAGGAAATTGCCGATGCCGATGTCGTGGTGGTGCGGTTTGGCGAGAAGTACAGGCAGTGGAACGCGGCCTTCGATGCAGGATATGCGGCCGCACTGGGCAAATCGCTGATCGTGCTGCACGGGCCAGACCATGCCCATGCGCTCAAAGAGGTGGATGCGGCGGCGCTGGCAGTGGCGGAGGAGCCGCGCCAGGTGGTGGAGATTTTATGCTATGTGCTGACCGGCGGCTTGCCGGGGTGATGCGTTCCGCAGGTGTTTCGCAAGTCGAGACAGTGCGACTTTCTCCTGAAATTGTCTGCAACAACAAGAAACGCGCACTGTTCGGGTAAGTCCATGGGAAAAGAAACAATAATATCCCCTTGGCCCAATCTCGTGTTAATGTTTGATCGCGCGGAGCGAAACAATTGAAAACGCGCGGTACAGTAACTTCGGGGACACAGACATGTTGCAGGAATTCAGGGACTTTATCGCCAAGGGCAATGTCATGGACATGGCCGTTGGCATCATCATCGGGGCGGCCTTCACGGCCATTGTCGGGTCACTGGTCGAAGACCTGATCAATCCGATCATCAGCCTGTTCATGGGCGGGGTCGATTTTTCCAACCTTGGCGTGACCTTGAGCGACGGGCCGGAAGGTGCTGTCTTCGCCTATGGTAAATTCATCATGGCCGTGATCAATTTCCTGATCATTGCCTTCGTCGTGTTCATGCTGGTGAAAGCGGTAAACAGTGTGAAGAAGAAGGAAGAGCCCGCACCTGTGGCCCCCAAGGGCCCGACAACCGAAGACCTTCTGGTCGAAATCCGGGATGCGCTGAAAAGGTAATCGGCTTTTGCCAAAAAAAAGGCCCGCCAGAGTGGCGGGCTTTCTTTATTTCATCAAACCAGCGATCTGGGGTCGACGACCGCCAGCCCCAGGGCTTCGCCTACGGCAGCATAGGTCAACTTGCCTGAATGAACATTCAAGCCGTTCAGCAGATGAACATCATCCGCGCAGGCCTTTTTCCAGCCCTTGTTCGCCAGAGCGATCATGAAGGGTATGGTGGCGTTGCCAAGCGCCAGCGTCGAGGTGCGCGCCACAGCACCCGGCATGTTGGCGACGCAGTAGTGCATGATGCCGTCCACCTCATAAATCGGGTCCTGGTGGGTTGTCGCCTTTGAGGTTTCAAAACAACCGCCCTGATCAATGGCGACGTCAACAAGGGCTGCCCCCGGTTTCAATTCCTTGAGCTGCGCGCGCGAAATCAGCTTGGGGGCTGCCGCGCCGGGGATCAGCACCGCGCCGATGATCATGTCGGCCTGACGTGCATATTCGATGGTGTTACCTGCCGAGGCGTAGGAGTTCTTGAAGATGCCGCCAAAGACGTCGTCGAGATAGCGCAGGCGCGGAATCGAGCGGTCGAGCACGGTGACATCCGCGCCCATCCCAGCAGCGATCTTGGCCGCGTGGGTGCCGACCACGCCGCCGCCGATGACCAGAACCCGTGCCGGGCCGACACCGGGGACACCGCCCATCAGCACGCCGCGCCCGCCATTGGCCTTTTGCAGCGTCCAGGCACCGACTTGCGGTGCCAGTCGCCCGGCCACCTCGGACATGGGCGCCAGAAGCGGCAGGCCGCCCATGCGGTCGGTCACGGTTTCATAGGCGATGCAGGTGGCGCCGGAGGCCAGCAGGTCTTTGGTCTGTTCCGGATCGGGGGCGAGGTGGAGATAGGTGAACAGGATCTGGCCTTCGCGCAGCATCTTGCGTTCGCCTGCCTGCGGTTCCTTGACCTTGACGATCATGTCGGCGGCGGCGAACACCTCTTTGGCGGTGTCGAGAATTTTCGCGCCTGCGGCGACATAATCGGCATCGGTGAAGCCCGCGCCATTGCCGGCAGTGGCCTCGATCACGACCTCATGGCCGTTGTTCACCGCCTCATGTGCCGCATTCGGCGTCATGCCGACGCGGAATTCCTGGGGTTTGATTTCCTTGGGGCAGCCGATTTTCATTGCGTTTTCCTCCCGCATATTACGCCGCGATCTTGCGTCAGATGTCACGCAAATGCTTTGAAAAGATTGGTGGGGATTGCCTCCTTGTTTCGAATAATATTCTATGACTTGATGAATTTATCGAATATATTTGCGATACCATGGAACTTGACGCGATAGACCGCCGACTTTTGGCTGCTTTGCAGAAACAAGGCCGGATCACCAATTCCGATCTGTCGGAACGGGTGAACCTGTCGCCTTCGGCCTGTCACAGGCGGGTGCAGCGGCTGGAAGAGGACGGTTACATAGATGCCTTTGTAGCGCTTCTGAATGCCCGAAAGCTGGGCCGCCCGACGACGGTTTTCGTGGAAATCACCCTTTCGGGTCAGGCCGATGAGGTGCTGGAAGCCTTCGAGAGGGCGGTCAAGCTGGTGCCAGACATTCTCGAATGCCACCTGATGGCGGGGACGGCGGACTATCTGCTGAAGGTTGTAGCCATGGATACTGACGATTTCGCCCGTATCCACCGGCAATTTTTGGCGCGTTTACCGGGGGTGGCGCAGATGCATTCATCATTTGCCTTGCGGACAGTGTCCAAGACAACGGCCATACCGGTATAGACGGGGTTTGGAATTTTGCTGTTCAACTGCTAATAAAGACCGTCGCATCAGCTTGGAGGATGGGTTGATTCCACGTCGCCACCATGCCGACCGGGTCCTGGAAACGGTCCAATCCAGTTCTGCGGCTGCCACGTCGAGGCTGGCAGCGTCTTGGCGGCGTTCGGCGATCAGGCATGGGCTGGACCCAGCGAAAAACGAGGCGACAGAGCGACTGGAGGAGGTCGCCGTACAGGCACGATGCGGGGCGCTAGAGCCCTTCCTCAGCGTGGCCATGCAGCGCATGGACCAGCTTTTCGGCTTGGTCGGGCATTCGGGGTGTTCAGTGCTTTTGACCGACGCCGAAGGGGTGGTTCTGGATCAGCGCTGTTCAGACGGTGATGCCGACTATTTCCGCGACTCTGGCCTCTGGCGGGGCGCTGTCTGGAGCGAGGATGCCGAGGGCACCAATGGCATCGGCACCTGTCTGGCTGAGAACCGACAAGTTGTCATACATCGAGACGAACATTTTCTGGCCCGCAATACCGGACTTAGCTGCATGGACGCGCCGATTTACGGCGCAGAGGGCCAGATTGTCGGGGCGCTAGACGTATCTTCGGCGCGGGCGGATCAAACTGAGGTGTTCACGCGCCTGATCGCCGCGAGCGTCGCCCAGACCGCCCGTGCGATTGAGGCGGATAATTTCCGCGCGTCTTTCCCCAAGGCCCGGATTATCGCACCGGGGGGTGATCATCCGGACGAAGCGATGCTGCTTGCGGTGGATCAGGACGATCTGGTGATCGGCGCGACAAGAGCGGCACGGAGAGTTTTCGATCTGGGCCTGCATGGAGTATTGCGTCCGCGTCCGGCCAGTGACCTTCTGGGTCGCCGCGACGATCTGAACGCACTGGAACGAGCCGAACGCGCGGCAGTGATTCGGGCATTGGCTCGGTCCGATGGCAATGTTTCGGCGGCCGCGCGCGGGCTTGGCATGGCGCGTGCCACGCTTTACAGGCGCATGAACAGGCTGCGAATCAGCGAAAACCACCCTGACCTGTCTCAATCCTGAGACACATGGTGCAGCGATCCGGTTGCCCCCCGGCTGACGGGCGGTCGGGCGACGGTCATCTTCCTCGCATCCCGGGTTGAGGAGCCCGGATTTTCTTGAGGAGGAACCCCATGAACGACATGACCCATACCGAGGCTGGCACCTATATCTCGCCATTCAAGCCGCGCTACGACAATTTTATTGGCGGCAAATTCGTGCCTCCGGTGAACGGGCGCTATTTTGACAACTTCACGCCGATTACCGGCGAGAAGATCACCGAATGCGCGCTCTCGGATGCGGAGGATGTGGGACTGGCGCTGGACGCAGCCCATGCCGCGAAAGAAGCCTGGGGCAAGACCCCGGCGGCAGAGAGATCAAATGCCTTACTGAAGATCGCCGATGCGATCGACGCCAATCTGGAGCGTCTGGCGCAGGCCGAGACATGGGATAACGGTAAGCCGATTCGCGAAACGAGGGCCGCTGACATTCCGCTATCCGCCGACCATTTCCGCTATTTCGCGGGCGTTCTGCGGGCGCAAGAAGGCAATATGTCGGAGATTGACGCCGACACCGTCGCCTATCACTTCCATGAACCTTTGGGCGTCGTCGGGCAGATCATCCCGTGGAACTTCTCGATCCTGATGGCGGCATGGAAACTGGCCCCGGCGCTGGCGGCAGGCAATTGCATCGTGCTTAAACCGGCTGAACAGACCCCGGCGGCGATTATGATCCTTGCTGAAATCATGGCCGAATACCTGCCTGCCGGTGTTCTCAATATCGTCAACGGCATGGGGCCCGATGTGGGCGGTCCGCTGGCCACCAGCTCTCGCATTGCCAAGATCGCTTTTACCGGTTCGACCGAGACGGGGCGCATCATCATGAGGGCCGCAACCGAGAACCTGATTCCGGTCACGCTGGAACTTGGCGGCAAGAGCCCGAACATCTTCTTTTCGGACGTAATGGCCAAGGATGATGCATTTCTCGACAAGGCAGTCGAAGGCTTCGTTCTCTTCGCCTTCAATCAGGGCGAGGTCTGCACCTGCCCAAGTCGGGCGCTGATCCAGGAAGACATCTATGAGGTGTTCATAGCCCGCTGCATCGAACGGGTGCGCGCGATCAAGCAAGGCGATCCGCGCAATCCTGACACGATGGTCGGCGCCCAGGTCAGCCAGGAACAACAGAGCAAGATTATGTCCTACTTCACCATCGGGCGCGAAGAGGGGGCCGAAGTCTTGATCGGCGGCGATGCGGCGCGCTTCAACGGCGAACTGGCGGGTGGCAACTATATCCAGCCGACAATTCTAAAGGGCCACAACAAGATGAGGGTCTTTCAGGAAGAGATCTTTGGGCCAGTGGTTTCAGTCACCACTTTCAAGGACGAGGCCGAAGCGCTCGCCATAGCCAATGACACAATGTACGGTCTTGGTGCCGGTGTCTGGAGCCGCGATGCCAATACCTGCTACCGTTTCGGGCGCGCGATCGAGGCGGGCCGGGTGTGGGTCAACAACTACCACGCTTATCCGGCACATGCGGCCTTCGGTGGTTACAAGCAATCCGGCATCGGGCGCGAAACCCACAAGATGATGCTCGATCACTACCAACAGACCAAGAATATCCTGATGAGTTACAACCCCAACAAGCTCGGTTTTTTCTGAACCACCTGTAAGTTCTAGAGCATGTTGCGTTTGACAGGATTCAGCTTTTCATCTGTCGTCGTGAGGCAGCGTTTGCAGCGCAAACGCGTTCGCGGCTACAGGTGAATGCGATTGAACGCGACACGCTCTAAAGTATACCTCTCGATCAAGCCCTGATTGGAGAGGGATACGATAGCGGGGCTCCTTCGGGGGCCCCGTGCTGTCAGTGCATCAGATCCTGAGCCCGGTTTCCTTCAGCAATCCCAACCGCTTGGCCTCATAGTAATAGCCTTTTGCGTACCACATCACCGCCTTGTCGCGATTGCCGCGCGACACCAGCCAGGCTCCGCGCAGATATTTGACCGCGTAGCGCAGGTTGGTATCGGGATTGAGCAATCCTTCGGGCGGGCCGCTATAGCCCATGCCTTGCGCGGTTTTGGGATGGATTTGCATGAGACCGTAGTAAGGACCATTGCGGGCATCCGGGTTATAGCGGCTTTCGCGCTGAACCACGCGGTGGACCAAATCCCCGGGGACATCGTAAAGCCGTGCGTATTTGGTGATCAGCCGGTTGATCTCTGCTGGGCCCTGAGATTGTGCATCGGTGGCGTCGCTGCGCCGCCCGCAGGCGGCAAGCCCCGCAATCATCAGGAATAGGGCGGTGCGGCGGGATAGGGTTTGCATGGTCGGTTTCCGCTTGTTTTCGATCCCCTAACGGATTGACGCCTATGGCGGAAGGTCGGTTTTCTGCCCTCTTGTCCAATCGGCAAGGACTTGCCTGAATGCCAAAATCGGCTGGACAACGAAAAACCCCCGAAGCAGGCTACGGGGGTTCTACGGTTGCGGGTTGCCCCGCCAGCTATTCCAGTGGCTTCAACAAAGCCTTGGCCGCATCAAAGCCCGTTTTCGCGTTGGGCCTTCTTGCGCGCCAGTTTGCGGGCGCGCCGAATCGCTTCGGCTTGCTCACGCGCTTTCTTGACGGAGGGTTTCTCGAAATGCTGCTTGAGCTTCATTTCACGGAACACCCCTTCGCGCTGAAGTTTTTTCTTCAGAGCACGAAGCGCCTGTTCGACGTTATTGTCGCGAACGCTGACCTGCATGTGGTTGTCACCACCTTCCTAGGTTAAAGTTGCAAGTAATTGCAGGAAGCGTCCCTATAGCAAAGCGGTCGGTCTTTGTCTACCAGAGAGAAGGCGGGGGTTAGATGATGGAAAACAACGGGATGGAGAGTGCAACCCTGAAGCAATCGCTGCTGGATGCGGCGCTGGATCATGTGGCCTTTGACGGATGGAGCGAGGCCTGTTTTCTGGCTGCCGCTGCCGATGCCGGGATCGAGCCGGGCCTGACGCGGGTGATCTGCCCGCGCGGGGCGCTTGATCTGGCGGTGGCCTATCACCGGCGTGGCGATGCCGCGATGGTTGCGGCTCTGACCCCGGAACGGCTTGGCGGTCTGCGCTTTCGCGACCGTATCGCGTTGGCGGTGCGGCTGCGCCTGCAATCGGCAGACAGGGAAATCGTCCGACGGGGTGCGGCGCTGTTTGCCCTGCCGATGAATGCGCCTGCGGGTGCCAAGCTCATGTGGGGAACTGCCGATACGATCTGGCGGGCGTTGGGTGATACCTCGGACGATATCAACTGGTACTCCAAGCGCGCCACGCTGTCGGCGGTCTATTCCGCGACCACGCTGTTCTGGCTGGGCGATGACAGTGACGGACACGCGGCGAGCTGGGCGTTTCTGGATCGGCGGATCGAGGATGTGATGCGCTTTGAAAAAGTCAAAGCGCAGATGCGCGGCAATGCGGTTCTTAGCCGGGTGCTTGCGGGACCGATGAAGATATTGGACAAGGTGCGCGCACCTGCCGCCCCGGTCGAAGACCTGCCGGGGCGCACCGATCCGAAGGAGAAAGCATGACCCTGCCGAAAACAATGCGCGCGATAGAGATTTCCGTCCCCGGTGGCCCCGACGTCCTGAAACCGACCGACCTGCCGGTGCCTGTGCCGGGGCATGGGCAGATATTGATCAAGGTCGCC
>JBATDH010000180.1:0-4382 GCA_049663365.1 Albidovulum sp.
CCCATGGCCATGCCCATGCCCGCACCCATACCGGCGCCCATCGCCGCCCCGGCCGATCCGTCGCCGCGCGCCATGGCCTCGGCGGCCGAATACTGCATGAACCGTCCCAGATCGCCGACGATGCCCATCGAGGTCCGTTTGTCCAGCATGGCTTCGACCGCCTCTGGCAAGGATATGTTTTCGATGTAGAATTCCGGGATGCTTAGCCCATAGGCGGCGATTGTGGGGGCAATGGCACTGGCCACAAGTTTGCCCAGATCGGCGGTGTTGGCGGCCATGTCGAGCACCGGAATCCCCGAACCCGCAATGGCGCGCGAAAATTCCTGTACGATGATGTTGCGGATTTGAAAGCTGATTTCATCGGCGGTGAATTCGCCGTCGGTGCCGACGATTTCGGTCATGAATTTGGCCGGATCCGCGACGCGCATCACATAGGTGCCATAGGCCCGCAGGCGCACCGGGCCAAATTCAGGGTCGCGAGCGATGATGGGGTTTTTTGTGCCCCATTTCTGGTCTCCAAATCGCGTCGTGTTGACGAAATAGATTTCCGACTTGAAAGGCGAATGAAAGCCGTGATCCCAATGTTGCAGCGTGGTCAGGATCGGCATGTTGTTGGTTTCAAGCATGTAAAGGCCGGGGCTGAACACATCGGCAATCTGGCCTTCGTGCACGAACACCGCTGCCTGCCCTTCGCGGACGGTCAGTTTGGCACCGTATTTGATCGCGTGATCTTCACGCTCGAACCGCCAGACCATGGTGTCGCGGCTGTCATCGGTCCAATGAATGATATCGATGAATTCGCCAGTCAGAAAATCGAGAATACCCATACCTAACTCCTGTTGTTCGATCTCAGCTATCGCCGCCGACAAGTTCATTGGCGATGGTTTCGACGATGGGGCGCGCTTCGGCCAATGTCATACCCGGTTTCAGCCGCGAATCGTAAAGCATCCTGAGCATCAGCTCGTCTTGCCGGGTCAAAAGCGCAAATTCCTGGTTGTCATTGAATATCGATGGCCGCGCCTTGGGGCTGTCATCGACCAGCCCGAGACTTTGCGCCAGTTCTTCGTGAATACAGGCGAGCCGCAGCAAATCGGGCAGTTCGCCGCGGATCACCGTCACGGCGCGATCGTAAATGGCACTGTCACCGGGGGTAAAGGCGAATACGGTACAATAGGTATCGGGCTTCATCCTTGTGACCGAGCGAATGGCGGCCTCGCTGGCTTCGGGGGCCAATTCCAAAAGCCGGTCGGCCGCGGCCTGCCTTTCGTCGATGTTCTGGATCAGCACGGTATGATTTGCGCCCAGCCGCGTCATCCGCATTGGCAAGCCTGTCAACCGCGACAGGGTTGCAAGGTAGGCGGTGATATTCGCTTCATCCGTCTGGCGTTGTTCTGCCGGAACCGAGACACCAAATTCAACTGCCAGTCTGACCGGCTGTTGCCACCGGTGCAGCCGGTTTTGGGTTTTGGTCGGGACAAGTTGCCCGTCCTTGTCGGAAAATTCGTCAAAAAAGACGATGCTGAGGAAATTCGCGGCCAGATCCCGTGCGCCAAAAGGCGTGTCTGTGCCACCGCCGTCGGTGCGGTATTGACCCTGCGCCAGATAGTTCGCCTCGATACGCCGATAATAGGCCTGGGCAATCTGGGTTTCAGCAGACAGCGGCGGGTTTTTCGCGGCACCGGGCATGTCTACGCGCCACGGGGCGGGATTGCCCGGTGTCAGGCCGTCACAACCCGAAAGCCCCGCGAGCAAAGCCAGAGGCATGATGAGTCGGGTACATGACAGGCCGTTCCACATCGAAATCTCAGGCGCTGGTGCCAATGGTATCGCCTGTTCCCGTCTTCCTGGCGCGCGCTGCGGCCAAGGTGTCGCGCAGGTCGGCCTCCATCTTTTTCAATTCCACCTCTGCTTCGGCACGCTTGCGCTTGCCTTCATCGGCGATGCGCAGGCTGTCTTCGATGGTGCCGATCAGTTCGGCATTGGCGGTTTTGACCGCCTCGATGTCGAACACGCCACGTTCCATTTCGGTGCGGACAATTTCGTTAGCCTGACGCAAGTTCTTGGCATTGGCGGTCAAAAGCTCATTGGTCAGGTCATTGGCCTCGCGCACCGCCGTCGCTGCCTCGGCCGACCGCTGAATGGTGACGGCCTGGGCCAGTTGCGTTTCCCAAAGCGGGACGGTGTTGACCAGTGTGGAATTGATCTTGGTGACAAGCGATTTGTCGTTTTCCTGCACCAGCCGGATCGAGGGCAGCGACTGCATCGTCACCTGGCGTGTCAGTTTCAGATCATGCACCCGCCGTTCCAGATCGTCGCGCGCGGCGCGCAGATCGCGCAGTTCCTGCGCTGCCATCACCTTGTCGGTTTCCGGGGCTGCGGCGACGGCAGCCTCTTTCGCAGGAATGTCATTGGCGTCGATCAGGCGGATTTTCTCATCGCCCGCCGCGATATAGAGCGCAAGCTCGTTGTAGAATTCGAGGGTCTTTTCATAGAGCAGGTCAAGCGACTTGATGTCCTTCAACAGCTTGTGCTCATGCCCCAGAAGATCATCGGTGATCTTGTCGATCTGTCCTTGCACATTTTCAAAGCGGGCGAGGAATTTCGCGAAAGGGGCGGTACGGCCCAACAATCTTTCCCACCAGGAGGCCTTGCGCCGCACATCAAGTTCGGAAACCGAAAAGCCCCGGATCGTGGTGACGATATTGCGCAGGCTGTCGCCCGCAGGTCCGACATCCTTGTTGCGTACATCAGCCAGCATCGCCTGACTGATTTCCTGCAATTCCGCCTGCGCAGCGGAGCCGAAATTGACGATAGAACCGCTGTCGGCCATGTCGAGTTCGGCAATCCTGCTGCGGATGGCTTCTGCCATCGGCGCGTCAGCTTTTTCCATCGGGATGACATCGCCGACAGGTTCGGCAAGCACCACTGCTGTCACTTCCTCGACAGCGGACAGGGTCTGGGAAGCTTTTTCGCGGATGGATTCGGACATGGGCACTCTCCAAATAAGGGGCGGGTCACTACAGTTACGTCTTGAGACCTTCACGTTTCAGGCGGTCGCGCAGAACGTCAATCTCGATTTCAAGGTCGGTTTTGTCACCGGATAGCAGGGTTCGGGTGCGGGCGTCAAAATTCGTCTCCAGATCGGTCAGGAGCGCCTCAAAATCGGCGCGCGCATGTTGATCCTTGCTGCGGGCCCAGATATCGGCGAATTTGATCGTCGCATCGCGGGCCCCCATCAGGTAGACACCCAGATATCGCCGGGCCGCCGTCAGGTCGCGCGGGTCCTCTTCGACGGTGCGGAACATGGTTCGCGCCGAAATCAGGAACCGGTCGACGCGGGTGGTGATTTCACGGTCGCCGGCACGGTCGGCGGCCTCTTTCATCGCTTTCAGATAGGCTTCGCCCTCAACCAGAACCCGTGCGACACGGTCTTGCTGAAAAATGTCGATTTCGTCCATTCCCTTGTCGGTCAGCGGATCGGGGCCAAACGCAAACAGATGCAGGGCGCTGCCGACGAGGCCAAGCAGGCCCGCAGACCAGAGATTGCCATCCGAGGCGTATGCGCCGACAAACAGGCCCATGCCTGTCAATACCGTTGCCATCAGCTTGCGCGGAATGGCCGGGCGGCGGGAACTGCGGCGGGCGGCATAGGCGTCTGCGGCACGAACACCTTCGCGCGTCAGCCATGCCGCCAGCACCAATATCGCGAATGCCGCGAGGTTCAGCGCCAGTCCGGTCGGATCGCGCCAGAAAGCCCTGACCGCAAAAGGCAGGGCCACCCAAAACAGCCATTTGGTGCGGCGTTCTTCGCGGCTGGGAACGGCCGAGGCACCTTGGGCTGTATCGCTCTGGGCCGAGGGGCTGTACTTGCCGCCATAACGTTGCGCCATCAGCCGCCCCCTGCAACGCCGACATAGAGTGCCAGCGCCAGCAACAGCAAGAATGCAATGCGTTGCAATCCGGGTTCCGACATACCAACTCCCTCACCACTGACCCAAACTGCCACGACCGAGGCCCGTGGCCAAGCCCTGGATGCAATTGCGGGCGGGCGGCCGCGCGAAAACATGCCTGACGTTGCGGCATCCAGCCCGGTGCAGATACTGTCACTTCTTGCGGCCAGGGTCACGCCCTGGCTTTGGTCCGGTCGGCCTACGGTCACCGGTCCGGGGTTTGGCGTGGTCCGTGCCGCTCTTGCTACCGCCCGTTCCCGGAAACTTCTTGGTCGGCCCGCGATCCGATGTCTTGGGTCTGTCCGACTGGGGCCTGCCCGTGCCGGACCTGTCAGGCCCGGTGGCTATCGGGCCGCGTCGGCTTTTGCCATCATCGGTCGCGCGTGGCGGGCGGGTGCCAAAGCTCTTGCGATCCGATTGCGCGGCGGCACC
>JBATDH010000181.1:0-1764 GCA_049663365.1 Albidovulum sp.
GGCAGAAGGCCGCGCCCGACGCCTTGCGCTACTATGAGGCGCGGGCGGGCGGGCGGCGGGTTGCGGCGATGCTGATGTTGCTGCACCCGCCCTGGGCCAGTTATCATATCGGTTGTTCCGGCGATGAGGGGCGACGGCTGCATGCCCATAACGCGCTGATGTGGCACGCTATTTGTGATCTGAAATCGCGTGGCTTTACGGCGCTTGACCTTGGGTCGGTCGATTGGAAAAGCACCCCCGGTCTGGCACGGTTCAAATCCGGCACGGGGGCCGGGGTGGCACCTTTGGGCGCCACCTCGCTGGTCTTGCCCGCGCTTACTCGGCAGCGATGGTGATGACCGGTTCCATGCCAGCCAGTTCCGCATCCGACAGGTGGCACTTGATCTGGTGGCCGTCAGACAGCATCCGCACCGGCGGCATTTGCGTGTCGCAGAGATTTCCCGGCACCCTGGATTTCCACCGGCAGCGGGTCTGGAACGGGCAGCCGGGCGGCGGGTTCATCGCCGAGGGAATGTCGCCTTCAAGCACGATGCGCTTTTTCTTGACCTTGGTGTCGGCGATGGGCACGGCTGATAGCAATGCCTCGGTATAGGGGTGGTAGGGCGGCGAAAACACCTGATCGGTTGACCCGAGTTCGACCACGTGGCCCAGATACATCACCATCACCCGGTCCGAGAGATAGCGCACGATGGAAAGGTCATGGCTGATGAACAAAAGCGTCGTCTTGTTCTTGCGTTGAATCTCCATCAGCAAATCAGTGACGGCGGCCTGCACCGACACGTCCAGCGCCGAAACCGGTTCATCGGCCACCACGATCTTGGCCCCGCCGGCAAAAGCACGGGCAATGCCGACGCGTTGTTTTTGGCCGCCAGAAAGCTGGCGCGGCATCCGTTCGGCGAATTCACGCGGCAGTTTCACCAGATCCAGAAGCTCCAGCATCCGGTTGCGTCGGTCGTCTTCACTGGTGCCGATCTTGAATATCTCGAGCGCGCGAATGATCTGACGGCCCACGGTCATCGACGGGTTGAGCGTGTCAAAGGGGTTCTGGAACACCATCTGCACGCCCGATACGGTATCGGTCGAGCGGTTTTCGATGGGCGTGTCCTGAATGTCCTCGCCGTAAAGCATGATCGAGCCGGAGGTCGCAGTTTCCAGCCCCATCAGCACCTTGGCAAAGGTGGATTTGCCGCAACCGCTTTCACCGACGATGGCAAGGGTTTCGCCCTCATGCGCCTCGAAACTCAGGGTTTCATTGGCCTTGACCACCTTGGTGTCGCCTCCGCCGAAAAGCTTGCTGGCCGAAACTTCGTAATATTTGCGCAGGTCGTCCATTTTCAGGACCACCTCGCCGATCGGGGTCTTGTCGACTTTCTTCACGGCTTTCAGCGGCGCGTGCCAGTCGATGTCATCCACCCGCACGCACCGCGACCCGTGCCGGTCGTCGCCGGGGATGTCATGCATCTTGATGTCACCGGCATTGCAAAGGCCGTCCTTGAAATAATCGCAGCGCGGCCCGAAATTGCAGCCCTTCGGGCGCTCATGCGGCAGGGGAAAGTTGCCGGGAATGGCGACCAGCGGATGCGCGTTCTTGTCCGCCCCCGGCAGCGGGATCGACCGGAAAAGCGCCTGTGTATAGGGGTGCTGCATTTTGTCGAAGACATCGGCGATGGAGCCGGTCTCAACAGCTTCACCCGAATACATCACGCAAAGCCGGTTGCAGGTATCCAATATGAGGCCAAGGTTATGGCTGATGAACAGCATCGA
>JBATDH010000182.1:0-1524 GCA_049663365.1 Albidovulum sp.
GACCGTGCCTTCGTCAAAATAAGGGGCCAGCCCTTGCAGCAACGCGAGGCTTTCACCTTCCATATAGGGTTTGGGCAACTTGCTGTCCTTGTTCAGATCGGGACTGCCCAAAAGATATGCCGTCAGAACCTTGGCGGCATTCGGATGCGGCGCTTGCCGTCCGATGGCCATGTATGTCGGATAGATCAGCTTGGCCACAGGGTCCAGATCGGACACAATTGCATTGACATAATCGTCCGAACCGTTCGATGCGATATATGTCATGTTGTTGATACTGATCATCGGGTTGTCCTGACCTTTCAGGCCCGATGCCGCTGCCAGTTTCGAACCGGATTTGAAGAAAACCACATCATTTTTCAGCAACCGATAGACAAATTCGTACCCTGCATCCGGCACCCCGTCGCTCAGTTCGATATCCATGCCGGTATGGCGCTTGTAAGCGGCTGCCATTTCATCGGGATTCTGCACCAGTGTGGCAACGGCCATCAGGGTCGAGCCTGACGCCATCGGGTCTTTCATGCCGATCTTTCCCTTGAAGGCGGGTTCTGTCAGTTCCCAGATATTGGTGATGGGGGCGGCATCGGGATAGGCTTCGGCGTTGTAAAAGACCGAGACGGCTTCATCGACACGAATCAACAACGGGTCACGATTCTCGGCGGGGATCCGGTCGACGAAATGTGCGGGAACGTAATTGAAAATCCGGTTCTTGGCCAACAGCTCATGGATCACATCGCCCGAATTCCCGGTCGTTACCATATCGACATTGTAGATGCCGGCATCCTGTTCACGGATGGTCTTTTCCACGGTCTTGTCTGATCCAAGATCAAACACCGTCAGGGTAATTCCGGGGTAATGGGCGGCGAAATCATCAACCAGCTTGGCGATGCGACCTGACGAGGTATAGACGATGACTTCGCCTTCCTCCTTGGCTTTGGCGACAATCTCGTCCCAGTTCTCGGTCCCGTCCGCGTAAGAACCAAGCGCGTTAGCCTTGAGCCAGGCATCCAGTTCCGGCGTCATCTCTTGCGCGCTGGTTTGGGGTGCCCAGGCCATGAACATCGCTGCGATAGCGGCAACAAAACCCCCAGGCATGATCTTTCTGGTAAACATCGTCATTTTCTACTTCCCTATCTGTCGTCCGCATGGGTGGTTGACCCCACAATCGTTGCGGATCGTATTTCATTGTTAAAAGTTGACACGCTTGCGAGACGCCGTGTCAAGGAAATTGAACCCGGTGCCTGCCGCAGATGCATTTCCAAAGGGCTGCGACAATGCGGAAATAGCAGTGTTTCCGCGATTCCTGCCCCTCGTGAACCGGCATGTCGGGTCGCCGGTGTCGCCTATCCCGCCTTGATCCTGAGGGCGCGGAGCGCGTTCAGGATGACCGCCACGTCGATGACCTCCTGAAGCAAGGCACCTTGCACCGGCGAAAGGTATCCCATTGCCGCCGCGATCATGCCCGCGACCGAAAGGCCGATCCCGACAATGACGCTTTCCAACGCGATCCGGCGCGACCCTCGGGCC
>JBATDH010000183.1:0-7378 GCA_049663365.1 Albidovulum sp.
CTGCGGCGGCCCCATTTGCCAGGGCGGCAGCGGCGAAATCGTGACCGTCGCGCTGATCCGTCAGGGCCACGAACAGATCACCGGGCACAAGGTTGCGGCTGTCGATCGACACGCCGGTTGCGGTGAAATCACAGGTCGCGCGCCCGCCGGTGGCGGCGACGGCCGCCTGCGCGGTCCATAGAGGTGCCATCAGATGCGCCCTTCGAGTGCGGCCACCGCAACGCTGGCCTGTTCAGCATCGTCGAAGGGATAGACATCGTTTCCGACGATCTGGCCCGACTCGTGGCCTTTGCCTGCGATCAGCAGGGCGTCACCCGGCAGCAATGCATCCACGCCGCGCAGGATCGCCTCGGCCCGATCCCCGACCTCGGTTGCCTCGGGGCAACCGGCCATCACGGCGGCGCGGATCGCGGCGGGGTCTTCGGACCGGGGGTTGTCATCGGTGACGATCACCACATCGGCATGTTCCGCCGCCGCCTCGCCCATCAGCGGGCGCTTCAGGGTATCGCGGTCACCGCCCGCGCCGAACACCACCACAATACGGCCCATCACATGCGGGCGCAGCGATTGCAGCGCCGCGGCAAGCGCCGCCGGTTTATGTGAATAATCGACGAATACCGACGCGCCATTGTCGCGCCGCGCGGCCAGTTCCATCCGACCGCGCACCGTGATCAGCCCCAGCAGCGCGGCAAAGACCGCCTCCGGGTCCGACCCTGTCGCAATGGCAAGCCCGGCGGCGGCCATGACGTTTTCGGCCTGAAACCCGCCAATCAGCGCCAGACGCACCAGATGCGGCGTGCCGTCCCAGGTAAACCGCAGATCCTGCCCGGTGGCGTCAAACCGTTGCGCGCCAATATGCAGATGCGCCACCGGATCGCGCCCGACGGTCAACAGCAACTGCCCGCGGTCTTCGGCAATTTCGGCCATCTGACGACCGCGCTGGCTGTCGATATTGATTACGGCGGTGCCATCTTCGGGCAGAACCCGGTTGAACAGGCCCGCCTTGGCGGCGAAATAATCATCGAAACCCGCGTGATAGTCGAGATGATCCTGACTGAAATTGGTAAACGCCGCCGCCTTCAGCGCGACGCCGTCCAGCCGACCCTGATCAAGCCCGTGCGATGATGCCTCCATCGCGGCATGGGTGATCCCGGCATCGGCCATGTCGGCCAGAAGTGTATGAAGGGTGATCGGTTCGGGTGTGGTATGGGCCAATGGTGCCTGAAAGTCGCCCAGCACCCCCATCGTCCCCAGATTGGCCGACTTAAACCCCAGGGCCTGCCAAATCTGCCGGGTGAAGGTGGCGACCGAGGTTTTGCCCGATGTGCCCGTCACCGCAACCATGGTTTCGGGCTGACGCCCCGACCAGAGCGCCGCCGCCAATGCCAGCGCCTGACGCGGGTCTTCGGCAAGGATCAGCGCCACGTCGGAACCGGCCAGAACGTCGCGGGCAATGGCGGCTCCTTCGCGGTCGGTCAGGATCGCGGCGGCCTGCATCCGCAACGCATATTGGATGAAGTCGCCGCCATGCATCTTGCTGCCGGGCAGGGCCGCGAAAAGATGGCCCGGTTTGACCTTGCGACTGTCGACGGAAAGGCCGGTGATCCGCGCCTCGCGCCCGGCCTGCGCGGTCAGACCGAGTTCGGCCAATGTTCTGGTCTGCGTCGCCATATGCTGCGCCCCCGGCGCTTTGGTCGTTGGTCAGTTGCGCACGAGTTTTACTTCAGCTTGCGCAGCAGGTTCAAGCGCGGGACGCAACCCCAGAAGCGGCGCGGTGCGGCGGATGATCTCGGCCCCGACCGGAACCGCCGTCCAGCCCGCGGTGCGACGCGGTTCTGTGCCCGAGGTTTCCACCGGTTCATCCAGCGTCACGACCAGCACATATTTCGGATCATTCGACGGAAATACCGAGGCGAAAGTCGCGATCACCTTGTCCTTGTAATAGCCGCCGGTGGGTTTGGGTTTGTCCGCTGTCCCGGTCTTGCCGCCGACGTCATAGCCCGGCACGTCGCCAAAGGTGGCCGTGCCACGCACAACTACCTGGCGCAGCATCTGGCGCAGGATGTCAGCGGTTCTGGTGGAAAGGACTCGCTCGCCGGTCACGGGGGCGGTCCGTTTCAGAATCGTCGGGGTCACCTTGGTGCCGCCATTGGCGATGGTGGCATAGGCGGCGGCCAGATGCAGCGGGCTGGCCGACAACCCATGACCGTAGGAAATGGTCATGGTCGAGATTTCCGACCATTTCGGCGGCAACAGCGGCCTGCCGGTAGGGGCCTCGACCAGTTCCACCGGCACCGGATCAAAGAATCCCAGCGATTTGAGGAATTGCTGCTGCCGGTCGGCGCCGATCATCTGGGCGATATGGGCGGTGCCGATATTGGATGATTTCACGATCACATCCAGGACCGACAATTGCTTGCCATAGTCATGGAAATCGCGGATGCGGTATTTTCCCCAGACGAGCGGCCCTTTGGTGTCGATCATGGTATCGGCATTGACCAGCCCGAGTTCGAGCGCCTGACCGATGGCGAAAATCTTGAAGGTGGAGCCAAGCTCATAAACCCCCTGCACCGCGCGGTTGAACAGCGGGCTGTCGCCTGCGTCACCTTTGGTCAGGGGTGCGGGCCGCGTGTTGGGGTCAAAATCCGGCAGTGACGCCATGGCGACCACCTCGCCGGTGGTCACATCCATCAAGACCGCGGTGCCTGCCTTGGCGTTCATCAGGTTCATACCGCCCGACAGCACATCCTCGACCGTTGACTGCACCGTCAGGTCCAGAGAAAGCTCCAGCGGCGCACCGCCATTGGCCGGATCACGCAACCAGCCGTCAAACACCTTTTCCACACCCGCCGTGCCGACAACCTCGGCCGAAGCCACGCCTTCACGCCCGAAACTCGCCCCGCCCAGAACATGGGCGGCAATCGCACCGTTGGGGTAAAGCCGCATCTCGCGCGGCCCGAACAACAGGCCGGGATCGCCGATTTCATGCACAAGCTGCATCTGTTCGGGCGAGATTTTCTTCTTGACCCAGACAAACTTGCGCGGGCCGGTAAAATCCTTGGTCAGTCTCTTGACATCCAGATCGGGAAAAATCACCCCGAGCGCCTCGGCCACCCGAACCGGGTCGACCATCAGGGGCGGTTGGGCGTAAAGCGAGTGGGTGACAAGATTGGTCGCCAGTATCCGGCCCTTGCGGTCGGTTATGTCGGCACGTTCGGCAATGATCGGGGTTGCAAGGCTTGGGGCCTGCGGTTCCATCGGTTCGGTCGCGGCCAAAAGCCCCATACGGGCACCGACGACCGAAAAAGCCGCGAAAAACGCCACGCCAAGCAGAAAAAGCCGACCTTCGGCGCGAATACGGGCACGGTCACGCATATCTTCGTGGCGCTGGCGGATGTTCTCGCGCTCGATCACATCGGGGTTTTCACCCTTGTCGCGGGCAGCGAGAATGCGGGCCAGAGGGCGCAGCGGGGTGCGGATCATTGTGCCTGCTCCGCAGTCGCGACCGTATCGACCGGATCGGTGATCGGGGTCAGGACCAGTTGCGGAAAACCGATCTCTGCCACGGTGCCGAACTGGGCCGGTTCAAGCGGCAAAAGGCCCAGCCGCTCAAAGTTCATGTCGGCCAATTCGCGCAGACGGTCGGGGCGGTTGAGATAGGCCCATTCCGCCCGCAAAACCCCCAGGCTTTCGCGCAACTGGCCGATTTCACCGCGCAAATCGCGGATTTCGGCCAAATCGTCCTGGGTGCGATAATTTTCGCGGTAGGCCCAGAAGGCCAACCCCATCACGGCAAACGCGGTCAGAATGAAAAAGAGGCTGCGCATGGTTTCAGCGTCCTTTCTGGGCCAGGGTTTCAAGGGCAGGCTTGGGCAAGCCCAGGGCGGCGCGGTCGGCAGAGCCCGAAGGTGCCTCGGTGCGGATACCAACGCGCAGCTTGGCCGACCGGGCGCGCGGATTGGCGGCCAGTTCAACCTCGTCCGGGCCAATGGCGCGGCGGGATTTCTGGGTAAAGGCGGGGGTCACTTCGGCGCGCGCCGGGGCATGGCGGCTGCCCTGGCCTTCGCCACCGGAACGGAGCTGGAAGAACCGCTTGACGATCCGGTCCTCCAGCGAATGAAAGGTCACGACCGCCAGTTGCCCACCCGGTTTCAGCGCCCGTTCTGCCGCCTCAAGCCCCGCGGCCAACTGCCCGAATTCGTCATTGACCGCGATACGGATCGCCTGAAAGCTGCGCGTGGCGGGATGGCTCTGCCCCGGTTTCGGGCGCGGCAGACAACGCTCCACCACCTGCACCAGTTCCAATGTTGTCGCCAACGGCCGCGCCGCGATGATCGCACGGGCGATGCGGCGCGAGGCGCGTTCTTCGCCGTAATGATAAAGAATGTCGGCCAGTTCCGCCTCATCTGCGGTATTGACCAGATCGGTGGCGGTCGGGCCGCTGTCGCCCATCCGCATGTCCAGCGGGCCGTCTTTCTGGAACGAAAAACCGCGCTCGGCCTGATCAATCTGCATCGACGACACACCGAGATCGAGAACGACGCCGTCCAGCGGTTCGCCCGCCAATGTGTCAAGCTCGGAAAACGTGCCTTCGATCAGACGCAGCCGGTCGCCATAGGGATCGGCCCAGCCCGCCGCCAACGCGAAAACACTGGGGTCACGGTCGACACCGATGACCTGATCCGCCCCTGCCTCAAGCAATCCGCGCGCATAGCCGCCCGCCCCGAATGTCCCGTCAAGCCAGAGGCCAGAGACGGGCGCGACCGCTTCAAGAAGCGGTCGCAGCAATACCGGGATGTGGGGGGCAGTGTCGGTTTTCGCGGCGCTGGCAGCGGCCATCCCTCACTCCCTTGAACGCGGCGGCAGAAGCGAACGCGGATCGAAACCTTCGGGATGTTGTTCGGCCAGCTTGCGGCTGCGCGAACCGGCGTTCTTTTCATAGGTTTCAGGCTTCCATATCTTGAAATAGTCACCCGCCGAGATAAAGAAAGCCTCGCCCTTCAGCCCGATCTTTTCGCGCAGCTTTTGTGGCAGAACCAGGCGCCCATCATCGTCGATATTGGTTTCGACCGACTGGCCATGCATCAGCTCTTCCATCCACAGCCGTTCGTCGGAACCGCGCTGCATGTCGTCGATCTGCGCGTCGATCTGCTCAATGGCTTTCATCGTGTAGACTTCGAGCCAGTCGAACGAGTCGTCGCCGTAAACGATCACGATATTGGGGCGCAAACCTTCGCGCCAGTCGGGGTCAGAGGCCTCGATAACACGGCGAAAGGGCGCGGGGATGGAAACGCGACCCTTCGCGTCCACCTTGAACGTATCCGACCCTCTGAACCGGCGTGCCAACGGCCCGCGCTCCTTATCTCTGTCCCGCCCCCGAGTTCATTTTCGCGACCCCTTGAACGGACAACGGCGGATCGGGCTGCTGCCACTGCCCAATCCGCCGCCCTGTCCCATCGCTGGGTCTGTCCGGCTGCGCATGCCACCTGGGGGGATGTCTGCTCGCTCGCGCGCCGGATCTTCTCTCGTTTGATGATGCGGGTGCCTGTATGAAACCTGCTTTTGCCTCTGGGGTCTTGCTGCCCCGTATTGTCCCGTCGTTCATCGTGTAGACAGGAATACATGGGAATTTATGGGAATCAACTAAAAAAACTTTGGCAACCAGTCCGAAAGTGGATGGGGCCCGGCTAAAACCATGCCACAAAATATTGATCCGGGGATTTCATTAGCACTATTAGCGGATATCGATCAATAACATACTACATATTGTGCAAACACGGCAAAAATACAAATTCCCAGATTTTCCCAGATTTATCTGAAAAAGCCCGCCCCGACCCATGAGTGTTGTGAAAATGTCCCGGAAAACAGGCATATTCACGCAGGATCACGCTCTGGTGATTCGTCAGATCGGGGCTTGAGCGGTGATTTTCCCATGCAATCCCAGCGGCGCAATTCAGGCGTCGGGCGGGGTCCAGTCGGCGGGCGGGATGTTACGGCGACGCAGCCGCAGCGCAAGGCCGATGCCGACACCGACCGCGATTGCGGCGGTCAGATCGACAAGGACCGTGAGACCGAGCGTCACGACCAGCAGGAACTTGTCGGAAAGCCTCTCAGTCATGTAGCCGCGCCACTTGTGCGGCTCGCTCATGTTCCAGGCAGTGACGATCAGCAGCCCCGCCAGCGCGGGCATCGCCAGAAATCCCGCCAGCGGTGCCGCCGCCAGCATCACCAGCAGGATCGTCAGCGCATGAACGATCCCGGCGACAGGCGTTTTACCGCCCGCCCTGACATTGGTCGCCGTGCGCGCAATGGCCCCGGTCGCCGGAAGCCCGCCGAACAGCGCCGAAGCGATATTGGCGAAACCTTGCGCCAGCACTTCGGCATTGGGCCGGTAGCTGCCATGGATCATCCTGTCGGCGACCATGGCCGACAACAGCGATTCAATGCCCGCCAGCAACGCAATGATAAAGGCCGAGGGCAACAGTTCGGTGATCCGTTCGACAGTGATTTCGGGAAAGGCGGGCATGGGCAAGGTGTTGGGCAATGCCCCGAACCGCGAATGGATCGTATCGACCGGCAGCGAAAAAAGCGCCACCACCGCCGATGTCAGGCCCACGGCGACGATCAGGCCAGGAAGCTTCGGTGCAACCCGCCGCAGGCCGACAATCAACACCATTGTCGCCAGACCAATCACAATGGACATGGCACTCAGGCTGTGTCGTGCGGCCCAGATCGTCTCGATCTTGCCGATAAACTCGGCCGGAACCTGCGCGATCGACAGGCCCAGCAGGTCTTTAAGCTGGCTGGTGGCAATAATCACCCCGATCCCGATGGTGAAGCCATTGATCACGGGTTCGGGCACATAGGCGACAAGACTGCCCGCGCGCAGATATCCCGCTATCAGCAAGATGATCCCGGCCATGAAAGTTGCCAGGACAAGCCCGTCATACCCGTGTTGCGCGATGACACCAAAGACGACGACAATGAAAGCACCCGTCGGGCCGCCAATCTGAACCCGGCTTCCACCAAGCAGCGAGATCAGAAACCCGGCGACGATTGCCGTGATCAACCCTTTTTCCGGCCCCGCGCCCGACGCGATGGCAATTGCCAGGCTCAACGGCAGGGCGACCATGGCCACCGTTACACCCGCGACCAGATCACCGACAAACTGGTGCCGGTCATAGCTGCGCAGCGTGGTCAGGATTTTGGGCTTCATCGAACCAATGAACTCCCTTGGAACAATGCTTTCACAGACATGATTTCTACAGCGCCCTTGGCGCTTGGGGAAGAGGGCTCACCGCCACCGCCCCGGTGCCAAAACGGCCATTGGCTGCATCACGCCATACCGCCCGCGACCAGCCGCGCGGCAAGCCGGCCA
>JBATDH010000184.1:0-8026 GCA_049663365.1 Albidovulum sp.
GCATGTCGCCACCGCGATGATGGCGCGCGACACGCTGCTGCCGGGGCTGGAAAAGCTGCACGACGCTTTGGTCGCAAAGGTCGAGGCCTTCAAGGATATCATCAAGATCGGCCGCACCCACACCCAGGACGCGACCCCCCTGACACTGGGCCAGGAGTTTTCGGGCTACGCCCATCAGGTCGCCATGGGTATCCGCCGCGTCAAGGCCGCGCTGCCCGCCATCTATGAACTGGCGCAAGGCGGCACCGCCGTCGGCACCGGTCTGAACACCAAGAAAGGCTGGGCAGAACAGGTCGCGGCCAATATGGCGGCGATCACCGGCCTGCCCTTCGTCACCGCCCCCAACAAGTTTGAGGCGTTGGCCGCCCATGACGCGATGGTCGAAATGTCGGGCGCTCTGAAAACCGTCGCCGTCTCGCTCAACAAGATCGCCAATGACATTCGGTTTCTGGGGTCAGGTCCTCGGTCCGGGTTGGGCGAGCTGAACCTGCCCGAAAATGAGCCGGGATCGTCGATCATGCCCGGCAAAGTCAACCCGACCCAGGCCGAGGCGCTGACCATGGTCTGCGCCCAGGTCATCGGCAATGACATGACCGTCGCGGTCGCCGGTGCGCAGGGGCATTTCGAGCTTAACGTGTTCAAACCAGTGATTTCCTACAACGTCCTGCAATCCATGCAGCTTCTGGGTGACGCCGCCGGCAGTTTCACCGATAATTGTGTCACGGGGATCGAGGCCAACACCGCCCGCATCGACAAGCTGATGAAGGAAAGCCTGATGCTGGTCACGGCGCTCGCCCCCACCATCGGCTATGACAACGCCACCAAAGTCGCCAAGACCGCCCACAAGAATGGCACCAATCTGCGCGATGAGGCGATTGCCCTGGGCTTTGTCGATGGCGAAACCTTTGACCGGATCGTGCGGCCAGAGCGCATGATCGGCCCCGAGGAATAAGCGGCACCATGGCTGAAATCATCAAGTTCAAGACCGCAGCCAAGCAGCTTGAGCGTGCTAAGAAACGCGCCCAAGGCACTGAAAACGCAGCGCGTTCAGGCCGGACGAAAGCGCTAAAAAATTTAGAAGTGACATCCCTAAAAAGGGCCCGCGACGCGCTGGATGCCCACCGCCTTGAGGAACCCGAAGGGTGACCCGCCCGATCAAGCATTCGCTCACGCTCAATGGTCACCGAACCAGCGTATCTTTGGAAACCGAATTCTGGCGCGCCTTTTGCAAAATGGCCGACGAAAACAATCAGCCGATCAATTCGCTGGCCGCCGAAATCGACGCCGCCCGCGACACAGAAACCGGGCTTGCCACCGCAATCCGACTTTTTGTCTTGCGAAATCTTCAGGCTGAAATAACCGGTCGACCGCAAACGGTTAAAAAGTGAACGGTTTGGGCTTGCCCTGCCGAAAGCGGTTCGGGTTATGGCGTTTGAATTTAAAGTGAAACAGAAATCGAAACGCTTGCGGGCAACAAAATGCCGCCGCTTGCCTCGCATCGCTGCAAAAACCGGGTTTTCATCTGACCGGGGCCGCAAATTTTCCCGCCTTTCGCGCGCTTCTGCGATTGCCCATACGGCCAAGCCCGACTATTACGTCCTGATAACTTGGCGTTGGCCTGTGCCGCACGCCGTCGCGAATGAAATGGGAGATCAGCATGGCCGACGCAGCCGTACAGGGCCACGACGAACATGGGCATCCGGGTTTCTTTACCCGCTGGTTCATGTCGACCAATCATAAAGATATCGGAATTCTTTACATTTTCACGGCTGCGGTCGTTGGCTTCATCTCGGTAGCCTTCACCGTCTACATGCGGCTTGAACTGATGCATCCGGGCGTCCAGCACATGTGCATGGAAGGCGCGCGACTGTTTTCTTCCAGCGAGGTCTGCACCCCGAACGGGCATCTGTGGAACGTGCTGATTACCGCGCATGGCATCCTGATGATGTTCTTCGTGGTCATTCCGGCGCTTTTCGGCGGTTTCGGCAACTATTTCATGCCTTTGCATATCGGCGCGCCCGATATGGCCTTTCCGCGCATGAACAACCTGTCCTACTGGATGTATGTCGCCGGTACGTCGCTGGCTGTGGCGTCCGTGCTGGCGCCGGGCGGCAATGATCAGGCCGGGTCCGGTGTGGGCTGGGTGCTCTACCCGCCTCTTTCCACCAGCGAGGGCGGCTGGTCGATGGATCTGGCAATTTTCGCGGTTCACCTGTCGGGTGCCTCGTCGATCCTCGGGGCGATCAACATGATCACCACTTTCCTCAACATGCGCGCGCCTGGCATGACCTTGCACAAGGTGCCGCTGTTCGCCTGGTCGATCTTCGTCACCGCCTGGCTGATCCTGCTGAGCCTGCCGGTTCTGGCCGGGGCGATCACCATGCTGCTGACGGACCGCAATTTCGGCACCACCTTCTTCCAGCCTTCGGGCGGCGGTGATCCGATCCTTTACCAGCATATCTTGTGGTTCTTTGGTCACCCCGAGGTTTACATCGTCATTGTACCGGGTTTCGGCATCATCTCTCATGTGATCTCGACCTTCTCCAAAAAGCCGATTTTCGGATACCTGCCGATGGTCTATGCGATGGTCGCCATCGGGGCGCTTGGCTTTGTTGTCTGGGCGCATCACATGTACACCGTTGGCATGTCGCTGACCCAGCAAAGCTATTTCATGCTGGCGACCATGACCATCGCGGTGCCCACCGGGATCAAGGTATTCAGTTGGATCGCCACAATGTGGGGCGGCTCAATCGAATTCAAGACACCGATGCTATGGGCGTTCGGTTTCGTGTTCCTGTTCACCGTTGGCGGCGTCACTGGCATCGTGCTCAGCCAGGCGCCGGTCGACCGGGTCTATCACGATACCTACTATGTCGTGGCCCACTTCCACTATGTGATGAGCATCGGGGCCGCCTTCGCGATCTTTGCGGGTGTCTATTACTGGATCGGCAAGATGTCGGGCCGACAATATCCGGAATGGGCGGGCAAGCTGCATTTCTGGATGATGTTCGTCGGCGTCAACCTGACCTTCTTCCCCCAGCACTTTCTGGGCCGCCAGGGTATGCCACGGCGCTATATCGACTACCCCGAGGCATTCGCCCATTGGAACTACATCTCGTCGCTGGGGGCATTCCTGTCCTTTGCCTCGTTCCTGTTCTTCTTCGGCGTGATGTTTTACACGCTGACCCGCGGGGCGCGGGTGACGCAGAACAACTACTGGAACGAATATGCCGATACGCTGGAATGGACCCTGCCCTCTCCTCCGCCCGAGCATACGTTTGAGCAATTGCCCAAACAGTCGGACTGGGATCACAGCCGTTCGCATTAAGCGGGCCGGACATGCCCTATGAATGGGTAAAGACAATTGAAAAGGCCCCGGCGCAGTCCGGGGCCTTTTGCGTTGACGATGACAGCGTGGTTTTTGAGCTGCATCTCTGGCCCTACCGGTCACTGCCGCGAAAGGGGTTTGTCATCTTCATCGGCATAACGGTGGCCATGCTGGCATTTCCGCTCATGGCAGTGATCGGCTCTGTCGTGCTTTGGGCGCTGCTGCCGTTTTTGGCGCTGGCAGTCGCAGGCATGTGGTGGGCGCTGGCGCGCAGCTATCGGGATGGCGAGGTGTTGGAGGTCTTGCGCATCGGTCCTGATCGCTGTGACCTGACCCGGCAGCAACGCGGGCAACCGACGCAGCACTGGCAGGCCAATCCCTACTGGGTCGGCGTCCGATTGCATCTGTCAACCGGACCGGTGCCCAACTATCTGACCCTGAAAGGCAATGGCCGAGAAGTCGAAATCGGATCCTTCCTGAGCGAGGATGAGCGGATCGCGCTGAAAGACGAGCTTGAGCGCCATCTGGCGCTGGCGTCAGCGCCCCTGCCCCGGTGACCCCGGATTATTCGGCGGCCTTGCTGGCGGCTTCAATCTCGGACGCGCGGCTTTCGACCATCTCGACGATATGATCAATCATCTTGTCATTGCCAAGCTTGTGGCTTTGCTTGCCCGCAAGATACACCATGCCCGACCCGGCCCCGCCGCCGGTAAAGCCGATATCGGTCATCAGCGCCTCACCGGGGCCGTTGACGACGCAGCCGATGATCGACAGCGACATTGACGTTGTGACATGGGCCAGCCGTTCCTCAAGCGCGGATACCGTCTTGATCACATCAAACCCCTGACGTGCGCAGGAGGGGCAGGAAATGATCGTGACACCGCGGTGCCGCAGGCCCAGCGATTTGAGTATCTCGAAACCCACCTTCACTTCCTCGACCGGATCGGCAGAAAGTGACACCCGGATCGTGTCGCCGATACCCGCCCAAAGAAGATTGCCCAGCCCGATCGCCGATTTGACCGTCCCCGACACCAGCCCGCCCGCCTCGGTGATACCCAGATGAATGGGGGCGTCGGTTGCCTCGGCCAGTTGCTGATAGGCAGCGGCGGCCAGAAAGACATCAGATGCCTTCACCGAGATCTTGAATTCGTGAAAATCGTTGTCCTGCAACAGCTTGATATGATCAAGCCCGCTTTCCACCATCGCATCCGGGCATGGTTCGGCGTATTTTTCCAAAAGATGCCGTTCCAGACTGCCGGCATTCACCCCGATACGGATCGAACAGCCGTGGTCCCTTGCCGCCTTCACCACATCGCGCACGCGCGATGCCGCGCCGATATTGCCGGGGTTGATGCGCAGACAGGCGGCCCCGGCCTCGGCGGCCTCGATGGCGCGCTTGTAGTGAAAATGGATATCCGCCACGATCGGCACCGGGCTTTCGGCGACGATGGCGCGCAGCGCCCTGGTCGATTGTTCATCGGGCGTCGAAATGCGCACGATGTCGGCCCCCGCCGCCGCCGCGCGCTGCACCTGTTCCAGCGTCGCCTTCACATCCGAGGTGATGGTATTGGTCATCGTCTGCACGGAAATCGGCGCGTCGCCCCCCACCGCAACGTTGCCGACCATGATCTGACGCGACTTGCGCCGCTCAATGTTGCGCCAGGGACGGATCGGGTTAAGCGACATGGAATGGTCCTTGGGGATGTTGGATTTCAGCGCCTAGTTACCGCCTGAACCCGGTCAGAGCAATCCCGCAGCGATTTACCCATGAAAAGATGAGCCTGCCGACAGACGAAAAGCCAGTCTACTGGGCCGTCGGAGTCGCCGCGGCGACATCCACGATCTTGGCCAGATCAGAGTCGAGATTGATATCGGCCAGCCCAAAGGTCTGTGTCAGGGCCTCTGCCGAAAGGGCTACGTTCTTGACCACCTGCGCGCCGGGGGCCGCCGGACCATAGGTCTGACCGTTCACCGAAAAATAGACAGATCCGGAATTTCCCGCCCGCAGGATCGGCGGTTCTTCGGTCATCGGCACAAGATAGCGTTCGCCCGAATCGAGTATCTTTTCGAAGATGATTGTCCCATCCGCGCTCTGAACTCTGACCCATGACGGGCGAACCGCCAAAATCTCTACGCCCGGCGTGATGTCGGCAACGACCTGAACCAATGTTTCACCGGCATTTGCGACAGGCTCGGCAACCGTCTCGTTTGCTGCTGACGGATGCAATGTCCCCACCTTGAGCGGATCAATGGCGGCAATAGGACCGTCGCGCGCCACCAGGATCGGCACATCAAGCGCCTGTGGCCGGTAGAGCCGGTCCAGGGCATCAGACGTGCGCACCGCCCCAAAGCCAGGGGTGCGGATTGCGTCCGCATCCGCAGATTGAGGCGCTTGCGAAAATCCGGTTCCCCCGGCGGAAAGGGGGTCAAGATCAGCCACAACGCCCGGTGCCGTGTCTATCGGCGCCAGTTGAACCTTTTGTACCTCTTGCAGCACTTTCCAGCCGCCAAAGCCAAGGCCGCCGATCAATACCAGCAGCACCAGGATGGACCCGATGGCACCCGGCTGCACACCGGCAAAAAACGCTTCGCCGCGTGGCACGAAAGAGGCATTGGGATTGGCCAGGGGATCACTGTATTCGACTTTACGGCGTCCAGACCGCTTGGGACCGGATGCGGCGGCGGACATGCCGTGGGATACGGTGAAATCCGCTTCGTCGCAGAACCGGCCAAAGGCCCATTCGGGGTCGAGCCCCAGATACCGCGCGTAGGACCGCACATAACCTGCCACAAAGCCGGGCGTTTCAAAGGCTGAAACATCAGCGTTTTCAATCGCGGCGATATAGCTGGCCTTGATTTTCAACTCACGCTGCACGTCAAGAAGGGATTTGGCCAAGGTCGCCCGTTCGCCGCGCATGACGTCGCCAAGGCGCAGATCAAAGTCGTCAAACCCTTTGGGTTTGTCGGCTTCGTCCGTCGAAGGAGATGTCCTCCGTCCGATCATGCTTGCTGCCCCGTACCAGTATCCCCGAGCGGCCGACGATTCGCCGTGCCATTCCCTGTCCTATTGTCGATTCCATACCACAGAGCAAGGTGGAATGCGACCGCAGATCAGCCTATGCCGTAAGGACAGCACGATTCAGCGCACAATGTGACCAGAGCCGGTCCATCGCCTGGACCAGCGCGTCGATATCAGCGGCAGAATGCACCGGTGAAGGCGTGAATCGCAGCCGTTCGGTCCCGCGCGGGACGGTCGGAAAGTTGATCGGTTGGGCGTAAATCCCGTGATTCTCCAGCAGCATGTCGGAAATCTTCTTGCAATGCACCGGATCACCGACGTGAACGGGAACGATATGGGTGCCATGATCAATGATTGGCAAGCCCAATGCCTTCAGCCGTGCTTTCAGGATGCGGGCATGGTCCTGTTGCCTGTCGCGCAGCGCCCGGTCGGTTTTCAGATGCCGCACACTGGCGGCGGCACCGGCGGCGACCGCCGGGGGCAGCGATGTCGAAAAGATGAAACCCGGCGCATAGGACCGGATCGCATCAACCATTTTCGCCGTGGCCGCAATATAGCCGCCCATGACGCCATAAGCCTTGGCCAGCGTCGCATTGATGATGTCGATCCGCCCCATCAGACCGAGCTTTTCGGCGATACCGGCTCCGCGCGGGCCATACATGCCGACGGCATGAACCTCATCGAGATAGGTCAGCGCCCCGAATTCCTGCGCCAGATCGCAGATCGCCTCCATCGGGCACACATCGCCATCCATCGAATAGATCGATTCGAAGGCGATAAGCTTGGGTGCCGCCGGATCGTCAGCCGCCAGCAATTCACGCAGATGCGCCAGATCGTTATGACGGAAAATCCGCTTGGCCCCACCATTGCGGCGGATGCCTTCGATCATCGAGGCATGGTTGAGGTTGTCGGAATAGATGATCAGCCCCGGAAACAGCCTGGGCAGCGTCGACAGCGTCGCGTCATTGGCGATATAGGCCGAGGTGAAGACCAGCGCCGCCTCCTTGCGGTGCAGGTCGGCCAGTTCGGCCTCCAGCCGTTTGTGGTAAACCGTTGTGCCGGAAATATTGCGCGTGCCGCCCGACCCGGCGCCGGTCGCGTCCAACGCATCATGCATCGCGCTCAGCACGGCGGGATGCTGACCCATCCCCAGATAGTCATTGCCGCACCAGACGGTGATTTCACGCTCGGTCCCGTCCGGGCGGGTCCAGATCGCCTTGGGGAAATGCCCGCGCCGACGCTCGATGTTGATGAAGGTCCGGTAACGCCCTTCGTCATGCAACCGCTTGATGGCGGTGTCCAGCCCGGCTTCATAATCCATTTTCGTCTCCCCGGCGGTTGCTTGCATGCCAAGACCTTAGGGCCCCGTTTCGCGTGTTACCTTGATAAAGGTCAATCTGCAACCAGACGAGGGTACAAATTGCCGCGCCCTGGAAACTGTCACTGGACGGGGCTGACGCGACTGGTAGGGTGCGGCAACATGCGCGTGAAGCGGAGAGTGAAATGACCCTGGATGCTGTCCTGACCAAGATTGATGAGACCCTGCCCGAGGCATTGGAGCGGCTTTTCGCCTTGCTGAGAATTCCGTCGATCTCGACCGACCCCGCCTATAAGGACGACTGTGCCAGGGCGGCGCACTGGCTGGCCGGTGATCTGACCGAACTGGGATTCACCGCGTC
>JBATDH010000185.1:0-10859 GCA_049663365.1 Albidovulum sp.
CGGTAGGCCCCCGGCCCTTGCCACGAAGGACCAGACGATGACCCATTTTCTCGACATCCACAAAACCGATCCCGCCGCCCTGCGCGCGATGATCAATTCGGCCCATGCGATGAAATCCGCCCGCAAGGGGTTGCCCAAGGGCACCCCCGACGGCGAAGAGCCTTTGGCCGGGCGGATGATCGCGCTGATTTTTGAAAAACCCTCGACCCGGACGCGGGTGTCCTTTGATGTGGGCGCGCGCCAGATGGGCGGACAGACCATGGTTCTGTCGGGCAAGGAAATGCAGCTTGGGCACGGCGAAAGCATCGCCGACACGGCGCGGGTATTGTCGCGCTATGTCGATCTGATCATGTTGCGCACCTTTGAGGAAGCCACCCTGCTCGAGATGGCCGAACATGCCACGGTGCCGGTGATCAACGGGCTGACCGATGCCAGCCATCCTTGCCAGATCATGGCCGATATCGTCACCTATGAGGAACATCGCGGGCCCATTGCGGGGCGCAAGTTCGTCTGGTCGGGGGACGGCAACAATGTCTGCTCCTCCTGGCTGCACGCGGCGGGTCAGTTCGGGTTCGATCTGACCTTCACCGGGCCCGAAACGCTCGACCCCGATCCGCGCGCGGTGGCCTTTGCCCGTGACCGGGGATCAAAGGTCGAGATCAGGCGCGATCCGCTGGAGGCGGCGCTGGGCGCCGATGCCATTGTCACCGATACCTGGGTGTCGATGCATGACCCCGAAAGCGCGCGCGAACGGCGCCACAACCAGTTGCGCCCCTATCAGGTCGATGAGGCGATGATGGCCAGGGGCAATCCGGATGCGCTGTTCATGCATTGCCTGCCCGCGCATCGCAATGAAGAGGCGACCAATGCCGTCATGGATGGCCCGCAATCGGTAATCTTTGATGAGAGCGAAAACCGCCTGCACGCGCAAAAGGCGATTCTGCGCTGGTGCCTTGGGGTTTGATCATCCGGGCGGGCAGATTTGACGCGCGGTGGATGGCAAGAGCAAAAACCTGGGGTGCCGACGCAGGGCGGGAAAGTGTTGCGCCCCATCTGTGCCCGGAGCCAGGTTCAGGCGGCTCTGGCCGTGCCGGTGGCAAAGATTTGACCGGGGAATAGAGATTTAGGTTGCTTTTTTAGTTTCTTTTGGCGATTTTTTGTTTCTCCAAGGGAAAATGCGTGTTTGCGTCAAACCCAGCACGAGGACAAGCCACCCCCTTGGCAAAACAGAACAGGGAGTTACGAATGAAGCGCAATTTACTTAAGGCTACCGTAGCCGCCGTTGCCGTCACGATTATGGCACCTGGCGCGATGGCCGCGAATTCCGATGAGCCGATCATCATCGTTCAAAACAACTGGACCAGCCAGATAGTGCTGTCGAATGTTATCGGGCAGATGCTCGAAAGCAAGGGCATGACGGTCGAATACACGCCGTCCGACAGTCAGTTGCAGTTCGCGGCGATTGCCGCGGGTGACATGCATTTCCAGGTCGAGGCCTGGGAAGGCTCGATGAAAAAGGCCTTTGAGGCGGCCGTGGCCGAGGGCATGGTCGACGCGGGCACCCATGATGCGGTGACGCGTGAAGAGTGGTGGATTCCCAACTACGTTCTGGATGTCTGCCCCGAGGCCGGCAACTGGGAAGGCCTGAACGCCTGCGCCGACATTTTTGCAACCGCCGAAACCGCCCCCAAGGGCCGGTTTGTCGGCCCCCCGGCTGACTGGGGCAAGAACTATGCCGCCCGTATCGAGGCCTTGCAGATGAACTTCGTCGCGATCAACGTGGGTCAGGCGGCAACGCTTTGGGCCGAATTGCAGTCGGCCTATGACCGCAAGGAGCCGATCGTGCTGTTCAACTGGACGCCGAACTTCATCGAGAGCAAGTTCGAAGGCCGTTTCGTGGACTTCCCCGAACCCGAACCCGCCTGCTTTGAAGATCCAGCCTGGGGCCCGAACCCCAATGCTACCGGCGACTGCGGCGCGCCATCCTCGGCATGGCTGAAGAAAGCCATGTGGAAAGGTGTGCCTGACATGTGGCCGGATGCAGCTAAGATCTTTGAAAAGGTGAACTTCACCAATGCCCAGATCGCCCGTGCCGCACTGCTGGTCGATGTCGATGGCATGACCCCGGAAGATGCCGCCCATCAGTGGATCGAAGAGAATCAGGATCTGGTCAATAGCTGGATGAACTGATCTTTTTCGCCATAGCGGCGAAAATACGCTACTAAGATTATGGCTGGGCATTGCGGACCGCAGCGCCCGGCCATGCAAAAATCGGGCGGGGAACCAACGTTATGTCATCAGACGTCAAGATCAAGTGCCGTAACCTGTGGAAAATCTTCGGCCAGGATCCGACCGGTTTCATGGCCAGCCATGGCGGCAAGCCATCGCCCGAACAACTGGACGCCGGAGGTTATATCGGTGCGGTTCAGGATGTGTCTTTTGACGTCCATGAGGGTGAGATTCTGATGATCATGGGGCTTTCGGGGTCGGGAAAGTCGACCCTGGTGCGCTGTATCACCCGTTTGAACGATCCGACCACGGGCGAAATCGACTATGAGGGCCGCGACCTTTTGAAGGCCACGCCTGCCGAATTGATCGAAATCCGTCGTCACAAGATGGGCATGGTGTTTCAAAGCTTTGGCTTGCTGCCCAACCGCGATGTGTTGTCGAACGTGGCCTTTCCGCTGGAAGTGCAGGGCATCGCCAGGGCGACCCGCGAGGCCAAGGCGCGCGAGATGGTTGCGCTGGTCGGGCTTGAGGGGCGCGAGGCCTATTTTCCGCGTGAATTGTCGGGCGGCCAGCAGCAGCGGGTGGGCATCGCCCGGTCGCTGGCGGTGGAGCCGGATATCTGGTTTCTGGATGAACCGTTTTCAGCCCTTGACCCCTTGATCCGGGCCGAGATGCAGGATGAATTCATCCGTCTGCAAAAGATGCTGAAGAAAACCATCGTGTTCATCACCCATGACTTTGAAGAGGCAGTGAAGCTGGGCGACCGGATTGGCATCATGAAGGATGGCCGGATGGTGCAGATGGATACGCCCGAGCAGATCGTGCTGAACCCGGCCAATGATTACGTGGCCGAATTTTCGCGCAACGCGCCGCATGAACGTATCGTCACGGTGCGGGCGATCATGTCGGACAGCAAGGCTGCGGGCGACAACCCGATTGACGCCCATGCCCTGATCGGCAAGGTCGCCAAGCGGGTGCTGACCTCGGATGCGCCAATCCCGGTCATCGACAAGGGGGCCATTATCGGGTCTGTCGGGCGCGCTCAGATGCTGGACGGGTTGTTCGGGAGGGATGGCTAGTGGCGGGCAGTGCCGGACAGACGATGGCCGGAGATGCGCCGACATCGCGCCGCAGCCTGCCGGAGATACTGGCAGGTATCCCGATACTCTATCAGTTCGCGGCGATCATCGCCCTTGGCTTTGCCGTTTCGGCCGTTTGGGGCGGGGCCATGCGCTGGCCCGAGGAATGGGTCATTCCGATGAAACTGTGGCTGACGCAGTTTTTTAACTGGCTGGGCAAAGAGGCCGGTATCGGTGATTACAAGTTTCGTGATTTCACCCGGTTTATCGCCTTCCTTCTCGAACAACCGCTGGATTGGGCGGAGTATTTTCTTTATCGCGGTTTGCGGTTCGACTGGGGCGATGAGACGGTAAAGATCGCCGCGATTCCGTGGGTTTCTCTGGTCTTGGGTGTCGGTATTCTGGCGCATTGGATCGGTGGCTGGCGGCTGGCGATTTTTTCTGCGGCTTGCCTGATCTATCTGGCGGTTTTCGGGCTGTGGCGCGATTCGATGCGCACGCTGTCCATCGTGATCGTGTCGGTACCTTTCGCCGTGGTCATCGGTCTAGGGCTTGGCATCTGGGTTACGCGCTCAAAACGGGCCGCGGCGGTAATCACCACGATGTTCGACGTGATGCAGGCCACGCCGCATATGGCTTATCTCGTGCCGGTGGTGATCCTCTTTGGCTTCGGTCAGGTTCCGGCGATGATTGCCACAGTGATCTTTGCCATGCCGCCGATGGCGCGCTGCACGATCCTTGCGATTCAGACGGTGGCACCGGAAATCACCGAAAGCGGCCAGATGTCGGGCTGCACCCCAAAACAGCTTTTGTGGAAGGTACAGGTGCCTGCGGGCAAGCGCATTCTGATGCTGGGCGTCAACCAGGCGGTGATGCAGACGCTGGCGATGGCGGTTATCGCCTCGCTCGTTGGCGCAACGGGTCTGGGGCAGAAGCTGTTGAATTCGCTTCAGCAGTTGAAACTGGGGGCGGCGGTGGAACAGGGGCTGGCCATTGTGCTGATCGCTGTCGTGCTCGACCGACTGACACAGGCCTATGCCAACCGCCCCAACGACTATTCCGCGCGCGAGCCGAACTGGGTGAAGCGCCACAGCCATCTGGTGGCGTTTGTCGGCATGATTGTCGTGACGTTCGCACTGGCGGCGGTATTCAAGGAAGTGTCGGTGCTGCCAAAGGCGATGACGGTGACATTCGGCACCCAGCTTGACGATGCGGTGCGGTGGTTTTCGGCCCATGCCTATGACTATATCCAGCCGGTGCGCGATTTCATCACGGTCTATATGCTGATCCCGCTGCGCGACTTTTTCCTGGCTATTCCGTGGCTGGTCGTCGTTCTGATGCTGGGCGCGGCCGGCTTGCGTCTGGGCGGGCCGGGGACGGCGGCGATCTGTGTCGGGCTGGTGTCGCAGATCATTCTGTTCGGGTATTGGGAACCGGCGGTTCTGACGGTGTATCTGGTGTTTTCGGCGGTGGTGATCTGTGTGCTGATCGGGGTGCCGATCGGCATCTGGGCGTCCCGGTCCGAACGGGTGGCGCGGATTGTCATGGGCATCTGCGATACGCTTCAGACATTCCCGTCCTTCATCTACCTCATCCCGGTCATCATGCTGCTGAAGGTGGGCGATCTGTCGAATATCGTCGCGATCCTCGCCTATGCCACGGTGCCCGCGATCCGCTACACCTATCTGGGGATCAAGCGCATTCCGCCGGTGACGATCGAGGCGGCGATTGCCAATGGCTGCACCCCGCGTCAGCGGCTGTTCAAGGTGGAACTGCCGGTGGCGATCCCTGAGATTATGCTGGGCATCAACCAGACGATCATGATGGCTCTGGCGATGGTGGCGATCACCGCGCTGATCGGCAGCCGCGATCTGGGGCAGGAAATTTACCGCGCCTTGCCCACCGCCGATACCGGACGCGGCATTCTGGCAGGCCTGGGGATTGCCGCCATCGGCATCATCGCGGACCGGCTGATTCAAGCCTGGGCATCAGAACGCAAGAAACAACTCGGCATCGGATAACTATCGGAAAGGGAAAACCAAACCATGACCAAACGTGTTGCCATTATCGGGGCCGGGCCATCGGGTCTGGCGCAGTTGCGGGCTTTTCAGTCGGCGGCGGCCAAGGGCGAGGAAATTCCCGAGATCGTCTGCTATGAAAAGCAGGCCAACTGGGGCGGTCTCTGGAATTACACCTGGCGCACCGGAGTCGACCAATACGGCGAGCCGGTGCACGGGTCGATGTACCGGTATCTATGGTCGAACGGGCCGAAAGAGGGGCTGGAATTCGCCGATTATTCCTTCGAGGAGCATTTCGGCAAGCAGATTGCATCCTACCCGCCGCGTGCGGTGCTGTTCGATTACATCGAAGGCCGGGTGAAAAAGGCCGATGTGCGCAAGTGGATCCGGTTCGAGACGGTGATCCGCCATGTCGCCCATGATGCGAAGACCGGCAAATTCACGGTCACGGCGCATAACCTGCCCGAAGATCACGTCTATGACGAGGTGTTCGACAATGTGATTGTCGCCTCGGGGCATTTCTCGACCCCGAACGTGCCGGAATTCGACGGGTTTTCGGGGTTCAACGGGCGGGTGCTGCACGCCCATGATTTCCGCGATGCGATGGAATTTGCGGGCAAGGACATTCTGATCATCGGCACCAGCTATTCGGCGGAAGATATCGGGTCGCAATGCTGGAAATACGGCTGCAATTCCGTCACCGTCAGCCACCGCACGGCCCCGATGGGGTTCAACTGGCCCGATAACTGGAAAGAGGTGCCGCTATTGACCGGGGTCAAGGGCAATACCGCGACCTTCAAGGACGGGTCAACCGCCAAGGTCGATGCGATTATCCTGTGCACCGGATACAAGCACCATTTCCCCTTCCTGCCCGACGATCTGCGGTTGCGGACGGCCAACAGGCTGGCCACGGCGGATCTTTATAAGGGTGTCGCCTATGTGCATAACCCGGCGCTGTTCTATCTGGGGATGCAGGACCAGTGGTTCACCTTCAACATGTTCGACGCGCAGGCCTGGTGGGTGCGTGACGCCATCATGGGCAAGATCGCGGTGCCGTCCGACAAGGCGACACTGGTCGCCGATGTCGACGCGCGGGTCAAGGCCGAGGATGCGGGCGAAGACAGCTATGACGCGATCCGTTATCAGGGCGACTACGTCAAGGAACTGATCGCCGAGACCGATTACCCCAGCTTTGACGTTGACGGGGCCAATGAAGCCTTTTTCAAATGGAAAAAGCACAAGGTCGAGAACATCATGGGGTTCCGCAACAATTCCTATAAATCGGTGATCACCGGGACAATGGCACCCGCCCATCACACGCCGTGGAAAGATGCGCTGGACGATTCCATGGAAAGTTACCTCCAGAACTAGCGGCAATGGGGGCGGGATCTTGAAAGTCTGGTTCCGCCCCTTGCTTCTTGTCATGTTACTGTGGCCTGCGGTGGCATGTGCCGAAGAGGTCGATCTGGAACTGGTGCTGGCGATGGATGGGTCGGGGTCGATCAACCCCGCCGAATATGAATTGCAGATCAATGGCACGATTGCCGCCTTTTACGATCCGGGCGTGCAGCAGGCGATCCTGTCGGGGCCGACGGGCAAGATCGCGGTGGCGGTGCTGATCTGGTCGGATGCCGCCTTTCCCAAAATCACCACCGGCTGGTACCTGCTTGACAGTCAACGCTCGATCGAGGGGTTCGCCCGCACGGTGCGGGATTTTCACCAGCATACCGGCCGCAAGTTCGGTATTGGCGGCGGCGGCACCGGCATTGGCGACGGGGTCGTCTATGCGCTGGGCATGATCGCGGGCAATGATTTTGACGGGCTGCGCCGGGTGATTGATGTGTCGGGCGACGGGGTGGAGACCGATCCCTGGTTCGCCGAGGCCCCGACCATGCCTTTTGCCAAAAGGCTGGCCGAAGAACAGGGGGTGACGGTGAACGGGCTGGCCATCCTGACCGATTTTCCGACCTTGGGTATCTGGTATCGGAACCATGTGATCACAGGCGTGGGATCATTTGTGATCACGGCGCGGAATTTCAGTGACTTTGCTGTCGCGATCCGGCAAAAACTGCTGCGCGAAACGGCGTTCAGTGTCAGTGAGGCAGTGCCGGAGGCGGCACCGCAGGTTCGGATTGCCAGCGACCGAAACACACCCGATGCCCGGGATCAAGGCGCGCGGTACGCGCGCCGCCGGGCAGCGTTCACGAAGGGCTCTTTTTTGTGACGTTCGCTGCATCTGACGTTCAACAGGTGAGTTTAATCCGCCTCCGCCCCGACGCCACGTATTCCGCAACGTCGATCAAAACCCAATTCGCTGTCAGGACTGGGGCCGGGTCTTTTTCGGGTCGTAATGGGCGAAGGGCACGATCCGGGCGGGCAGGCGTTTCTGGATGCCGTCAAGCTTGCCCACCTCTACCTCTGTCCCGATCCCGGCATGGGCGACATCCACCCGCGCAAGCGCGATGTTCTTGCCCAGAAGCGGCGAGCGCATGGCCGAGGTGATTTCGCCGATCTGGGCGCGGCCTACACGCACGCAGTCGCCGTGGCCGACATCGACATTGCCGTCGATATCCAGCCCGACCAGTTTGCGCGACGGATGTTCCTTGCGCCGGATCAGCGCGTCACGGCCGATGAAATCGTCGGGCTTGGATTTCAGCGGCACGGTAAAGCCGATACCGGCCTCGAAAGGGTCGGTCTGGTCGGAAAAATCGTAGCCGGCGAATATGAGACCGGCTTCGATGCGCACCATGTCGAGCGCCTGAAGCCCCATCGGTTTCAGCCCGTGATCCTGGCCCGCCGCCCAGATCGCGTCAAACACCTCGGTCGCGTGTCTGGGGTGGCAGAACACCTCATAGCCCAACTCGCCCGTATAACCGGTGCGCGAGACGACAATAGGCACGCCCTGATCATCGCCGATGCGGGCCGGGGCAAAGCGGAACCAGCCAAGTTCGTCCAGATCGGGCTGATGCGGGGCGGTCCAGATGATCTTTTTCAGAAGGTCACGGCTTTCGGGGCCTTGCACGGCGACATTGTGCAACTGATCGGTAGACGAGCGGACCAAGACCTTCAGCCCCAGCTTTTCGGCCTGTTCGCGCAGCCATTCGCCGGAATAGTCATCGCCGCCGATCCAGCGGAAATTGTCGCGGCCAAGGCGGAACACGGTGCCGTCGTCGATCATGCCGCCATGCTCATAACACATCGCGGTATAGACCACGCCGCCCACGGGCAGCGTTTTCATGTTGCGGGTCACGGTGTATTGCAGCAGCGCCTCGGCATCGGGGCCGGTCACTTCGAATTTGCGCAAGGGCGACAGGTCCATGATCACCGCCTTTTGGCGGCAGGCCCAGTATTCGTCGATCGGCCCCGTCTCGGAAAAACCGTTGGGCAGCCAATAGCCCTTGTATTCGACGAAATGGCGCGTGTGTTTGGCAAAGCTTTGGTGAAAGCCGGTTTGCTTGGTCATTTTCGGTTCCGAATCCTTGGTGGTGCGCAGGGCGATGGCGCGCTGGAACTGTTCCTTGCCGGAATAGCTGCGCACGTGAATGTCGGTGGGGTTCCAACCATTGGCGGGGCTGGTGTCGTCGGGGCAGGCGGAACTGACGCAGACAAGGTCGGTCAGGGCGCGCAAAAGCACATAGTCGCCGGGCCGCGACCAGGGTTCATCGGAATACATCACCCCGTGATCGTCGATACCGGTGTTGAAAAAGAAGTTGATCGCCATCCAGCCCTTGCGGGCCGTCACGCCACGATCCTTCAGCGCGAAGTTGAAGTTTTCCGAACAGTTGACATGGCCGGGATAGCCGATGTCGTCGTAATATTTGGCCGCGCAGGCCAGCGCGAAGGCGTCGTGGCGCCCGCAGGTATCCTGCACCACCTCGACCAGCGGCAGCATGTCCTGATCATAGTATTTGGCGTGCAGGCCGGGCATGGGATAGGCATGGCCCATCAGCGAACGGGTGGTGGTCACGTCCAGCGGCTGGTCGACACCCTTGTCGAGCTTGCGCGCCGAAAAGCATTGGAAATCGGTGCACTGGCGGCCATCGACGTCGAGGATCTGGATATAGTCGCCGGCCTTGACGAAATAGGATTGCGCCGTGGCGCTTTTGACCCGCAGATCAAGGACCGGATCGGCCAGCGGGTCGGGCAGTTCGAACCTCGCGGCGGTTTTCAGCGTCGTGCGCTTGACCATCACGGTTAGCGGCGTGGCTGTATCCTGGGCTTCGGCGTCCATGAAGCCGCCGGGGGCGGCGATGATGACGGCACCGTCGCGGGTGGCGGTCAAGGATTCATCGGTGCGGGCCGGGGTGGCGGCGTCGAAAAACCTGATCGCACCGGCCTGCGCCAGATCGACGCCGCGCGCCTCGATCCCCATGCGCAGACCGCGCAGGGACTGTTCCGGCCCCGCCAGAAGCGCCTTGAGCCCGCCTGCGTCCGAATTGGCCCTGGCCCCGAGAATGCCCGCGTCGATCCGGCCCGTACCATCGACGGCCACGACTTCGCAAGGCTGACCGCCTTCGTCATTGCTGATGGTCAACCGGTCACCGGTCGCGACGGGGACGAAAATCGCCCCCGCGCCGGGGACAACATAGCGTTCCGTTCCCGGCGGCAGGGAAAACACATTGGGCTGGATGATCTGGCTGGGTCTGGGCGGGCCGGACCGGAAGCCGGGGAGATTCGTATCAAGCATGGAGCCCCCGAAGAAAAACCGCCGTTGCGTATGCGGAAAAAATTATTAACATGGAGAATAACGCGCGAAGCCTATTCACGCAAGCATTCATAGTCAGGGATCGTCGTGTGACCAATCATCAGATCAATTTTATCGGCTGGGTTCTTTTCGTCGTATCGGCGATCGGCTTCATCATCGCCAGTATCGGCAGTTTCTGGGCGATGTTCGGCAGCGTGTTTTTTCTGATTGCCTGCCTCGTGTTCATGGTCCCGTTTTTCCGTCGGGACTGACTCTGCGCCAGTTGGGCGGTTTTAAAGATGTGGCGGCCCCGATAGGATTCGAACCTATGACCTACCGCTTAGGAGGCGGTCGCTCTATCCCCTGAGCTACGGGGCCGCTGTCAATTGGTGCCTTGTCATCATCTGCGCAGATTGCCTGCGCGTCGGCCAATTGGTCGCCCTCTCTTTAGAGCGCGCGGGGGGGGCTTTCAAGGAAACATGTGGCGATCCCAAGGTCATGGCAAGGGCCGGGCCCGGCCAATGGTGGCCGGGTCCGCGTTGCCCGACCGGTGGGGACATTGAACAGCGCAAGTCGCGGTGCTAACCCTTGGTGCGAAAATGCGGAGTGAATGACGATGCGCTATCTGAACATATTCCGGCGCGACGCGCTCCGGGCAATTGCGGCCGCCGGGGTAGCCCCGTTCATGGCCAGGGCTGCAAACGGCCATGAGGGGCACCGACCCAACATCATCCTGTTCCTGTCGGACGATCAGAAATGGGATGTCGTGGGCTATGAAGGCCACCCTTTGGCGATCACCCCCCATATCGACGCGCTGGCCAGGCAGGGCGTGGCCTTCAAGAACAGCTT
>JBATDH010000186.1:0-4860 GCA_049663365.1 Albidovulum sp.
GTTGATAGCGCAAGGCAGGCGTTGGGCAAAACTAGCGGGGGCCAGTGGCATTGAAAAGGCGGCTTTGTGGCAGGGCTTGCCCTTGACTTCGCCGTGGCGGCGGGGTGTATCGGCGCGACCGATCTGACCGCCTCGCGAAAGGGGATGCTTATGCACGCGTACCGAAGCCATACCTGCGCCGATCTCAACGCATCGAATGCCGGGGAGGTTGTCCGGCTGGCAGGCTGGGTGCACCGGGTGCGCGACCATGGCGGGGTACTGTTCATCGACCTGCGCGACCATTACGGCATGACCCAGGTGCTGGCCGACAGCGACAGCCCGGCTTTCGCGGCGATTGAAAAGTTGCGCGCGGAAACGGTTGTGCGCATCGACGGGCGGGTGAAGGCGCGTGCTGCCGGTCTGGTCAACCCCAAGATCGCCACCGGCGAGATCGAGGTCTATGTGACCGATATGGCGGTGCTGGGCGCGGCCGAAGAATTGCCCTTGCCGGTGTTCGGGGAGCAGGAGTACCCCGAGGAAACCCGCCTGACCTACCGGTTTCTGGACCTGCGCCGCGAGGGGCTTCATGCCAACATGATGCTGCGATCCAACGTGGTGCGGTCACTGCGTAACCGCATGTGGGACGCGGGTTTCAACGAGTTTCAGACGCCGATCATCACCGCATCCAGCCCCGAAGGGGCGCGGGATTTTCTGGTGCCGAGCCGCCTGCATCCGGGCAAGTTCTATGCGTTGCCGCAGGCGCCGCAGCAGTTCAAGCAGCTGATCATGGTGTCGGGGTTTGACAGATATTTCCAGATAGCGCCCTGTTTTCGCGACGAAGACCCGCGCGCCGACCGCTCGCCCACCGATTTCTATCAGCTTGATGTCGAGATGAGCTTTGTCGAACAGCAGGACGTGTTTGACGCGGTGCAGCCGGTGCTGACCGGGATATTCGAGGAATTCGGCGGTGGGCGGCCGGTGGACAAGGACTGGCCGCAGATTTCCTACCGCGATGCCGCCCTGTGGTACGGCACCGACAAGCCCGACCTGCGCAATCCGATCAGGATGCAGGTGGTATCGGAGCATTTCGCAGGGTCGGGTTTTGCGATTTTCGCGAAGTTGCTGGAGCAGGACGGAACCGAAATCCGGGCGATTCCGGCACCGGGCGGTGGGTCGCGCAAGTTCTGTGACCGGATGAATGCGTTCGCCCAGCAGCAGGGCCTGCCGGGGATGGGGTATATTTTCTGGCGCAAGTCCGAGGATGGGTCGGCCATGGAGGCTGCGGGCCCCTTGGCCAAGAACATCGGCCCGGAACGCACCGAGGCCATTCGCCAGCAACTCGGCCTCAATGTCGGCGACGCTGCGTTTTTCCTTGGTGGCAACCCCAAGCAGTTCGAGGCGGTCGCGGGGCGGGCGCGCACGGTGATCGGCGAGGAATTGGGGCTGAGTGACAAGGACCGTTTTGCCTTTGCCTGGATCGTCGATTTCCCGATTTATGAGAAGGATGCCGAGACCGGCAAGATCGACTTTGAGCATAACCCGTTCTCAATGCCCCAGGGCGGCATGGAGGCGTTGATGGGTGATCCGCTGAAGGTGCTCGGCTATCAGTATGACCTTGCCTGCAACGGTTATGAGCTGGTCAGCGGGGCCATTCGCAACCACAAGCCCGAGATCATGTTCAAGGCCTTCGAGATTGCCGGTTATGGCAAGGATGAGGTCGAAAAACGCTTTGGCGGCATGGTAAAGGCCTTCCGCTATGGCGCGCCGCCGCACGGGGGCTGTGCCGCCGGGATCGACCGGATCGTGATGCTCTTGGCCGACGAGGCCAATATCCGCGAGGTGATCATGTTCCCGATGAACCAGCGCGCCGAGGATCTGATGATGGCAGCACCCAGCGATCCGACCAACGAGCAGTTGCGGGAACTGGGGTTGAGGGTGCTGCCGAAGGAGAGTTAAGCGTGTTTCACGTTCTTGACTTGGCGGGTTTTGATCTTGAAACCCGCAATCATGCCACAGCCATCCTTTCCGGCGATTTTTCGGAACCGGTTGACGGCCTGGTGTCGGCCCTTCTGGGCTTTCGCATCGAGGCCCGCGAGATCATTCAAAGCGGCGGGGGTCATGCCGAGATCACCATGCGCCTGCGCAACGCCCTGGTCGAGGCGGGCTGGCAGAAGCATACCTTTGTCGTGCGCACGACAGTGGACGGGCAAGAGCGCGAGGCGATTTCGCATGAGGTCGATCACGTCTTGCGGGCCGAACGCGGGACACTTGCGCTGGAAATCGAGTGGAACAACAAAGACCCGTTCTTTGACCGTGACCTTGAGAATTTTCAGCGCCTGCACGCGCAAGGTGCGATTTCTCTGGGAATACTGGTGACACGTGGCGCAGGTTTGCAGTCTGCTCTGGCGGATATCGTGTCGGTGTCGCTGAAATCCGCAGGAATTGTTGATGTGGCCGAGCTGGAAGCCTGGGGCGTCAAGGAACGGACCAAGCGACAGATGAAGAATCTTGCGGCGCTTCTGGAAAAGGAAGTCCCGTTTGCCGACGCTTTCGCGCGGTCTTTCGTGTCGGACAAATACGGCATGGCCACGACGCATTGGGCCAAGCTGATGGAAAGAATCGCGCGCGGCGTCGGCAATCCCTGCCCGCTGTTGCTGATCGGCCTGCCGGTTTCGGTGGTGGCGGATTATTCTGCTGCAAGGCCCGAATTATAAGAATAGGTCTTCCAGTCCGGCTTGTAATCGGCATCGGCCTGATTGCCCCAGACGGTCCATCCGTCACGCACACCGCGCCCGAACAGCTCCAGATAAGGCCCCCAGGAACAGCCCTCGATCAGTTTGTATTGCTCATCGGGTTTGCGCGAATGTTCGCGTTTGCGGGTGGACAGGTAGTTCACCTGTCGGCGGCCCGGTGCCAGAGTGCGGGCGTTTTTGCCACGGGTTCCGAACAGGATGACTTCGGTGACATTGCGGAAATAAAAGCCGACGCCGCGCCCGTCAGAGCCGCCATCCATGCGGTCCTTGTGCCAGAAGAGGTTCGATTTATACTCAAACCCCCATGCCGAGAGCACTTTCAGACCGTCCGGCAACAGGGCGTTGGGCACCCACAGATAGCAATGCGCCCGGTCTGCCAGGTGATCGGCGACGGGCAGATCACAGATTTCATCCAAAGTGAGCGTCGGGTAGCGCGACAGGCGCTTGTGTTCCGGCGCCACCTTGCCGGTGCGGTTGGTAAATCGCCAGGGCGGGTCGGCCAGAACGCATCCGAAACGGTCGGAGCCGAGAAATCGGGACAGGTCTTGGGATGCGCTTGATGTCATATCCAACATATTGAGTCTGTCCCCGATGATCCGCAACCGGAACAATACGGGAACAAAACTGAATGATCAATGAACAAAGCTTCTGCCGCGGCGGTGGTGCGGCAGAAAATGCCAAACCCCGGATCACGTTGAAAAGCGAGGGCCGGAAAAAACCAAAGGCCGCCCCGGTTGGCGGGCGCGGCCTTTTCCAGTCAGCGAAAGCCGGGTCTGGCGATCAGAGCGCCGAGGCGGCGGTCGCGGCGATGGAAAATGTCAGCGACAGCGCACCGATGGCGAATACCGTCCAATGGGCGGCGCGGGTCAGGCGTTCGTTCAGCGCGATGCGGATGATCTTGTCACTCATGTCTGGTTCCCCTTGGCAGCGGGCCCGGCAGATGGGCATTTCGGTTGGAACCAATCTCCGGTCAGATTGCGGCACGATTGCGGTAGACTTGGTGCGGGAAGGGGGCAATTTCAGTGCCATTTCACGGCGACTTGAGATGAATTGACGCTGGGCGGCGGGTCGAACCGGGGGTAGGATGCGGGCGAATGCGGGTGAAAAGGGGCGCGGATGATGCGGCAGTTTGGTGAGGCCTTGTCGGGATGGGTAATGCCGGTGGCACCGGACCGGGCGGTGCTGGAGGGGCGCTACGCGCGGCTGGAGCGGTTGAGCGTGGCCCATGCGGCGGAGTTGTTTTCGGCCAATGCGGTTGACGACCGGATATGGGATTATCTGCCTTATGGCCCCTTCGCCGATCTGGCGGGGTATCGGGCCTGGGTTGCGAGCGTGGCCGAGGGCCCTGATCCCTGTTTTTACGCGATCCTCGACAAGGCGTCAGGCAAGGCGCTGGGGGTGGCGAGTTATTTGCGGATCACGCCGGCGTCGGGGTCGATAGAGGTGGGGCATATCAATTATTCTGCCGCCTTGCAGCGCACACCGGCGGCGACCGAGGCGATGTTTTTGATGATGGATTGGGCCTTTGGGGCCGGATACCGGCGTTATGAGTGGAAATGCGATGCGCTCAACCTGCCGTCGCGGCGGGCGGCGGCGCGGCTGGGGCTGAGCTATGAGGGGGTTTTCCGGCAGGCGACGATCTATAAGGGGCGCAACCGCGATACCGCCTGGTTTGCCGCCATCGACAAGGAATGGCCCGCGCTGAAAGCGGCCTATGAACGCTGGCTCGATCCGGGGAATTTCGGCGCGGACGGGGGGCAGCGGGAAAGCCTTGGCCGTCTGACGCGGCCCTTGCTGGTGGCGGTTGACCCGGCGTTGGGGTGACGGATCAAGACCGGCAATAACGCCCCTTTGGGCGGCATTGCCCGCAAGAAAGCTGCTTCAGATCGGCGCGTCGGCTGCCAGACGGTCCTGCACCAGGCTGTTGACCTGCAAGAGCGGGTGATGCGTGTGCCGATCTTGTGACAGGGCTTTGGCGGCGGCTTCCAGCGGGGCGTCATGGGCGCTGCGGGCCAGGCCGGTGAGGAATTGGGCGATATAGCCCAGCGTGGCGTCGTCGGGCCGGTTGCCCAGAACGGCGGCGATATGGGTCAGATCGTCGCGAAAGGCGAGGGGATCGGGCCGTACC
>JBATDH010000187.1:0-3349 GCA_049663365.1 Albidovulum sp.
CTGCAACCCGGAGACGTCGTGATCGCCGATAACCTGTCGTCGCACAAATCCGCAAAGGCCCAAGCCTGCCTGAAAGCGCAGGGCAACTGGATGCTCTTCCTGCCGCCCTACAGCCCCGACCTGAACCCAATCGAAATGGCCTATGCCAAACTCAAGGCACACCTGCGACGGCTCAAAGCCCGAACCTTCGATGCGCTTTTCCAGTCGGTCGCCCAAACCTGTGAACTCTTCCCGCCCGAGGAGTGTCTCAACTTCTTCAAGGCTGCCGGATACGTTGCAGATTAAATGGACGATGCTCTAGTACTACAGTTGCATATGATTGGGCTTTCTGATTCACTTTTCCACGAGATTGGGGGGTGTCATGTCAGTTTCGGATTGGGCGGGCAGTATCGCGGATTGGCGTCATGCGCTTGAGGGCATGAAGGAGCTCATCGCCCCCGCTTTCAAGCGATCTGAGCAGCGCGCGTCCGCCGGGGCATTCGTTGATGGGCTTTTGTCAGGCGTTGAGCGCAAGACGGGCTGGATGCTGGCAGAAGAAGCCGGTTTGGCAAGGCCTTATCGGATGCAGTCGTTGCTTGGGCGATCAAGCTGGTCGGCGGACAATTTGAGTGACCGGGTGCGGCGCTATACCGTTGATGCACTTGGGGATCCTGATGGTGTGCTGATCATCGACGAGACCGGGTTCCTGAAGAAAGGCACCCATTCCGTCGGTGTCGCCCGGCAGTATTCCGGGACAGCCGGGCGGATCGAGAACAGCCAGGTCGGGGTATTCGCGGCCTATGCCAGCCGCTATGGCCACGCGCTGATCGACCGGCGTTTGTATCTCCCCAAGTCATGGGCCAACGATCCGGAGCGGCGGGCCAAGGCACATATACCCGAAAGTGTTGAGTTTGCCACAAAACCCGCCATGGCCCGCGAGATGATTGTGCGCCTTCTGGACGAGGGCACGCCCTGCGCATTTGTCCTGGCCGATGCGGTCTACGGCTCGGATCATCGGTTTCGGCGCATGCTGGAGGATCGCGGGCAGCCCTATGTGTTGGCTGTGCGCTCGAACCATGCGTTGCGGTTTCTGCAGGACTGGGGGTTGGTTCAGACCGATCCCGCGTCGATGATTGCCGAACTGCCGCCCGAGGCCTGGCAATCTCTCAGCGCGGGCGAAGGCGCCAAGGGGCCGCGGCTCTGCGATTGGGCCTGGGTTCCGCTCAAGTATCAGGCTGGACGAGGGTTCTCCCGTTGGCTTCTGGCCCGCCGGAGCCTGCGCGACCCCAGAGCCATCGCCTATTATTTTGCCTATGCAGGCTCGGAGACACTACTGGCCGATCTCGCCGCAGCGGCCGGATTGCGATGGGCCATCGAAGAATGCTTTCTGCGCGCCAAGAACGATCTCGGGCTCGATCACTGCGAGGTGCGCTCCTGGCACGGCTGGCACCGGCACATGAGTCTTGCGATGGCTGCGGCTGCCTTCCTGGCCAGGATCGCCACAGATCAGCGCCGCAAGGCATTCAGAAAACAGAACGAAACGAGTCCGCGAGCCCAAGCGCAAGTGGCATGATCGCTCGTCTCGCGCAAACACTGACCACACCAGAAATCCTCCATCTGGTCATGCGACTCATGCCCCAAAGGGTCCTGGCAGTCGCGTTTGTTCTCGATTGGTCACGATGGCGAAGACAGCACCAGCTCCGGGCGGCCATCGCTCATCGGAAAATTCGCCATCATATGCAACTGTAGTACTAGCGGGCCAGTGCCAGAAGTGCGGCCACGTCAAGGTGGGTCTCCATATGGTCGGCCAGCGCATCAAGCGTTGTCTCGATGCTTTGCCCGTAATTGCCGGTGGCGGTGGCACCCAGGTCTTTCAGGAAGGCTGCGCGAAAGACATCCCCAGAAAACATGCCATGCAGATAACTGCCACTGACACGACCGTTTTCGGAGGTGGCGCCTTCGGGCTGGCCGTCGACATAGGCGAAGGGACGGCACCGGTCCGGGCCGTCGGACTGGCCGATATGTATTTCGTAGCCCTCCATTGGTGCATCGGAGGCCGCATGGGTGGCGCGGGTGCGGGTCAGACGTTTGTCGCCGGTCATCACCGTCGAAACGTCGAGATGGCCGAGGCCAGGAGTTTCGCCCGCTTTACCTTCGATTCCATCCGGGTCGGCGATACTGCGGCCGAGCATCTGATAGCCACCGCAAATGCCCAGCACCCGCCCGCCCCGCCGGATATGGGCGGCAAGGTCGATGTCCCAGCCCTGCGCGCGAAGAAAGGCGAGATCGCCGATGGTCGATTTGGAGCCGGGCAGGATCACCAGCGCCGTATCGCCGGGGATGGCTTCGCCCGCCCGCAGCATCTTCAGGCTGACAGCAGGTTCCAGTTTCAGCGGGTCGAGATCATCGAAATTGGCAATCCGCGAGAGAGCAAGGCAGGCGATCTTGACTGGCCCCGTACCTGTGACCCCACCCAGATCAAGCGCATCTTCGGCGGGCAGGTTCGCAGCATCGCTGAAATAGGGCAGGACGCCGAAGCCGTGCCAGCCGGTACGGGCTTCGATTAGCCGGTAACCATCGTCAAAAAGCGAAGGATCGCCGCGAAACTTGTTGATCATGAAACCGGCAATCATTTCGGCATCGTCAGGGTCCAATACCACGTTGGCCCCGACAATCTGTGCGATCACGCCGCCACGGTCGATATCGCCGATCAGGATGACGGGCACGCCTGCGGCGCGGGCAAAACCCATATTGGCGATGTCGCCCGGACGCAGGTTGACCTCGGCCGGACTGCCGGCGCCTTCGACGATGACCAGATCGTGGGCAGCTTTCAGCCGGTTGAAGCTGTCGAGAACTGGGCCAAGCAATTTAGGTTTCAGGGCCGCATATTCGCGCGCCCGAACGGTCGTCAGCCGTTTGCCCTGAACCACAACCTGCGCGCCGGTATCGGTTTCAGGTTTGAGCAGGACCGGGTTCATGTCGGTATGCGGCTCCAGCCCGCAGGCCAGCGCCTGAAGCGCCTGGGCGCGACCGATCTCGCCGCCGTCGATTGTGACGGCGGCATTGTTGGACATGTTCTGCGGCTTGAAGGGGGCAACCGACAGGCCCTGCCGCCGCGCAACGCGGCATAGCCCCGCCACCAGCAGCGATTTGCCGACATTGGAACCGCAGCCCTGGATCATCAGTGCCGTCATGAGATCTGCCGAACGTCGTGCAGCCTGAAAGGGCGGGAGCCTCCGGCGGAGGTATTTTTTGCCACAATGAAAGGGTAAAACAAGGTGCCAGACCGACACCCCGTCTCGGGCGGATCGCTCCGGGGAGACAGGGTGCTTTCACTGCGGGCGGTCATCGGCGCCTCCGCCTGTACCGC